>JAYRLF010000126.1:0-10022 GCA_041905385.1 Allosphingosinicella sp. | reverse complement strand
CGAGGAGATCGCCCGGGCGATGCGCGAGGCGCGCCGCGAGGTGGCCCGGGCCCGCGTCCAGGTCCGCAACGTCCGCCCGGTCCGCGTCGTCGTGCCGCGGCCGCCGCGGCCTCCGCGGATCGATCACGAAGCGATCCGCCGCTCCGTCGCCGAAGCGCACCGGGCCGCGGCCCAGTCGCGCCGTGCGGTGGCGGTGTCGATGGCGCACAGCGCCGACGGCATGATGCGCGGCGCCGACGGCATGGAGCGCGGCGCCGCCCGGAAGGAGCAGACCGCCGAGCGGCTGCGCACCGACCGCGCCTATCGCGAGCGGCAGATCGAGCGCGCCCGCGAGCGCGGCGAGACGGTGACCCACGAGCAGTTGATCGAGGCCGCCGAGGACATGCGCGAAGGCGCCCAGGGCATGCGCGAAGGCGCCCGCGAGATGCGCCAAGCCGCCCAGCGCATGCGGGGGCGCGACAGCTAGAACCTGGACCAAAGAGCTAGGGAGGAAGATGGCGGGCGCTTCGGCGCCCGTCATTTTTCGTTTCGGCGCCAAAACCTCTTGTAGGACGACAGCATTTGCGCATCCCTTGTCCCGCGCCTGTCGCCAGGCGCTCAACAGGGGAGAGTGAAATGAAGCTCAGCTCATGTCTCGCTTTCGTCGCCGCCGGCTCGATGGCGGCCACACCATGTCTCGCCGCCGACCTGCAGCAATATAATGATGTCGGCGCGCGCCGCAGCGGCGCCGGGATCGGCGCCTATTTCCAGGTGCCGCTCGGGGGCGAGCGGTCCGGGCAGAGCCAGGCCGGTCTGCGCCTGACCATGACCCATGACTATCGCGACGCCCGTGCCCAGAGCGCGCCGGTCGTCCAGGGCGACACGCTCGACCTGCGCCTGGTCGGCGATCGTCGGGCGACGCTCTATTTCGCCGGCCAACCGGTGACGGGCGAGCAGGCGCGGCGCAACAACCTCACCGGCGCCGGCACGGTGGTGACCGTCGTCATTCTCGCGGCGGCGGCGGTCGGCGGCTATTTCCTGATCCGCGCGATCGACGATTCGGGCGAGGAATGAGCCGATGATCCGGGCGGGCGTCCAGCGCGGACGCCCGCCTTTTCTTTCGCCCCGGAGCGGGGCAGAGTCCGGTCGAGCCAATGCGAGCGCGCGGGTAGGGGGACAGGGGATGCGACGACTGATCAGCGCCTTGATTGCGACCATCCTGGCGGCGGCGACGCCCGCCGCAGCGCAGGAGCATGATGCGCCCTATCAGCGCCAGGCGCGCCAGATCTTCGAGCGGCTGATCTCCTTCCGGACCGCGGCCGGTCACGGCCAGGTGCCGCCAATGGCCAATTATATCGCCGAGACCCTGCGCGCCGGCGGAGTACCGGCCGAGGACATCGTCATCCTCCCGCTCGAGGAGACGGCGGCGATGCTGGTCCGGGTTCGGGGCCGCGATCCGGCCGCCCGGCCGATCCTCTTCTCCGGCCATATGGACGTGGTCGATGCGCGGCCCGAAGATTGGGAGCGCAGCCCGTTCACTTTGGTCGAAGAGAATGGCTTCTTCTTCGGCCGCGGCGTCGGCGACAACAAGACCGGCATCACCTCGATGGTCTCGACCATCCTCAGGATGCGCGCCGATCGCCGCCAGCCGCGCCGCACCCTCGTCTTCGCCTTCATCGGCGACGAGGAGACGACCTTCAACACGACCCGGCTGGTCGCCGCGCACGAATGGGTGCGCAATGCCGAATATGCGATCAACACCGACGCCGGCGGCGGCATGCTTGCGCCGGACGGGACGCCGCTCGTCTACCTGGTCCAGGGCGCCGAGAAGACCTTCGCCAGCTTCCGGCTGACGCTCACCAATCCCGGCGGCCATTCGAGCCGCCCACGCGACGACAATGCGATCTACGATCTGTCGCGGGCGCTGCTTCGGGTCGAGCAGCATCGCTTCCCGGCCGTGACCAACGCGCTGACCAGCGCCTATCTCGCCACGCTCGGCCGGATCGTGCCCGGCGCGGCCGGCCAGATGCTGACCCGCTTCGCCGCCAATCCGCAGGACGCCGAGGCGGCCGAAGCGCTGCGCCGCTCACCCGAATATGTCGGCACCACCCGCACCACCTGCGTCGCGACGATGCTCGAGGCGGGGCACGCCCAGAATGCGCTGCCGCAGCGCGCCTCGGCCGTGGTCAATTGCCGGATCTTTCCCGACGTGCCGGTCGAGCAGGTCCGTCAGGCCTTGGTGACCGCGATCGGCAATGAGGCGATCCGGGTCGAGACGATGGGCAATCCGATCCTGAGTCCGGTCTCGGACCCGCGGCCAGACGTCAGCGCCGCGATCGCCCGCTCGATCCACCGCCATCATCCCGGCCTGCCGATCTCGCCCTATCTCGAATCGGGCGGCACCGACGGCGTGATCTACCGGCGCGCCGGCATTCCGACCTGGGCGAGCTCGGGCATCTTCATGAAGCCGTCCGACATGTTCTTCCACGGCCTCAACGAGCGCATACCGGTCGCCGCCTTCTACCGCGGTCTCGACCATATCCACGACCTCGCCACCGACCTCGGAGGACGCTGACCATGCGAAGCCGTCTCGCCGCTTTCGCCGCCCTGCTGCTGACCGGCGCCAGCGCCGGCAGCCAGCAGCCGGCCCAGACCTATGACGTCGTCATCCGCGGCGGTACGATCTACGACGGCAGCGGCGGCGCGCCTTATCCGGGCGACGTCGCGATCGAGGGCGACCGCATCGTCGCCATTGGCCCGAGGGTCGACGGACGGGGCGAACGCGAGGTCGATGCGCGCGGCCTCGCCGTCGCGCCCGGCTTCATCAACATGCAGAGCTGGGCGACCGAATCGCTGATCCAGGACCCGCGCAGCCAGAGCGACATCCGACAGGGCGTCACGCTCGAGGTTATGGGCGAGGGCTGGACCATGGGCCCGCTCAACGAGCGGATGCGCGCCACGTCGATCGCCCGGCAGTCGGAGATCCGCTACCCGATCCCCTGGACGACACTCGGCCAATATCTCGAGCATCTCGAGCAGCGCGGCGTCAGCCCCAATGTGGCGAGCTTCGTCGGCGCGACCACGATCCGGATCCACGAGCTCGGCGAGGACGATGTCGATCCCAATCCGGAGCAGCTCGCCCGGATGCGGGCCCTGGTCCGCCAGGCGATGAACGAGGGCGCGATGGGAGTCGGCAGCGCCCTCATGTACGCGCCCGGCAATTTCGCCGAGACCGACGAGCTGGTCGCGCTGATGACCGAGGCCGGCCGTTGCGGTGGCATGTATGTCAGCCATATCCGCTCCGAGGCGGATCGCCTGCTCGAGTCGGTCGACGAGTTGATCGAGATCGCCCGCCGTTCCGGCGCGCCGGCCGAGATCTACCATCTCAAGATGGCCGGCCGCGAGCATTGGGGCCTGTATGACGAGGTGATCCGCCGGATCGAGGCGGCGCGCGCCCAGGGCATCCGCATCACCGCCAACATGTACACCTACACCGCCGGCGCGACCGGCCTCGACGCGTCGATGCCGCTCTGGGTCCAGGCGGGCGGCCGCGAGGCCTGGATCCAGCGGCTGCGCGATCCGGCGATCCGGGCCCGGGTCGCCGCCGAGATGCGCGCACCCGGCCAGGGCTGGGAGAATCTGTTCCTCGGCGCCGGCGCCGAAGGCATGATTCTCGCCCAGGTCGAAAAACCGGCGCTGCGCCGCGACGTCGGCCGCACCCATGCGGACGTCGCCCGCGAGCGCGGCAAGTCGCCCGAGGAGACGGCGATGGACCTGGTCGTCGAGGACGGCAGCCGGGTCGGCACCATTTATTTCCTGATGAGCGAGGACAATGTCCGCCGCCAGGTCCAGCTTCCCTGGATGAGCTTCGGCTCCGATGCCGGCAGCATTGCCCCCGAGCCGCCTTTCTCGCTCTCCCACCCGCATCCGCGCGCTTATGGAAATTTCGCCCGCCTGCTCGGCCGCTACGTCCGCGACGAGCGGCTGGTCCCGCTCCAGGAGGCGGTGCGGCGGATGACCTCGCTGCCCGCCGGCAATCTCGGCATTAGCGACCGCGGCGCCCTGCGCATCGGCCATTATGCCGACCTCGCCATCTTCGATCCGGCGACGGTCGGCGACCGGGCGACGTTCGAGCGGCCGCACCAATATTCGGTCGGCATGCGCCATGTCTTCGTCAACGGCGTCCAAGTGCTGCGCGACGGCGAGCATACCGGCGCGACGCCGGGTCGGGTCGTGCGCGGTCCAGGCTGGAATCGGTGTCCAGCGGCAAATTAAGCTTTCTTGTCACGGACCCGTTTCGAGGCGTAGCCGTTGTCGACGCGACAGGGGCGTCTTCGAGGGGAAAGCCGTGACTGAAAGACGCGCCTTCATCCACGCCGTTGCCGGCGCCAATCCCGCGCATGACGTCCACAGTCTCTTCATCGACTGGGCCAAGGCCCAGATCGAGGATCCGAGGCTGCGCAAATTGTTCATGCGCATGGCAGAACGCTCGGGAATCGACCACCGCTGGTCCGTGCTGCCGCCGGCGCCCGGGGAATTGCCGCACAACCAACCTGGCGGTTTCTACCACGCGCCCTGGCCGAGCACGTCGACGCGGATGCAGCGCTATGCAGCGGACGCGCCCGATCTGGCGATGGCGGCGATCGAGCGGCTGCGTGAGCGAGCCGATCTCGACGGCGTCACCCATCTCGTCGTCGCCAGCTGCACCGGCTTCGTCGCGCCCGGCATCGACCAGATCATCGCGCGCCGGCTCGGCCTCGATCAAGTCGAGCGGACCCTGGTCGGCTTCATGGGCTGCTATGCGGCGGTATCGGCGTTGCGCACCGCTTATCATATCGCCCGCTCGGACCCGGCGGCGAAGGTGCTCGCGGTCACGGTCGAGCTGTGCACGCTCCACCTGCAGGAGTCGCAGCAGCTCGAGCCGTTGCTCGCCATGCTTCAGTTCAGCGACGGGGCCGCCGCCGCATTGGTCAGCAGCGAGCCCGGCGGGTTCGAGATGAGCCATCTCTTCTCCTGCGCGCTCGAGGATTCGGCTGAGCTGATCCAGTGGAAGATCGGCGACACCGGCTTCGAGATGACCTTGTCGGGCGAGGTGCCGGGCCGGATCGGCCATGCGCTCGAGGACGAGGCGACCCGCGCCAAATTGTTCAACGGCTGGGGCGCGGACGAGATCGACAGCTGGGCGGTCCATGCCGGCGGCCGATCGATCCTCGATGCGGTCGAGCGCGGGCTCGAGCTGCCGCAGGGCGCGCTGTTCGCATCGCGCGACGTGCTCGCGCGCTACGGCAACATGTCGTCCTCGACCCTGATGTTCGTGCTCGAGGCCCTGATCGACCAGCCGGACGTCCGCCGCGGCGTCGCGATCGCCTTCGGCCCCGGCCTCGCCGCCGAAGGCTTCCATTTCGAGCGCGCTGCGTGACAAATCTCCATCAGCGCGTCCGCACGGACGAGCAGATGGACGATCCCGGGCTCGACCCCGACATTTACGACCGGGTTCTCGCCGATCTCTCGCGCGTCAATGCCTGGACCTTCGCCGGCCGGCCGACGCTCGCCTTCCTTCGCCACGCCGCGCGCGGCATGAACGCGTTCCGGCTGCTCGACGTGGGCTTCGGCCATGGCGACATGCTGCGCCGGATCGCGCGCTGGGCGCGGCGCCGCGGCGTCGCGGTCGACTTGGTCGGGGTCGATCTCAACCCGAACAGCGAGGCGGCCGCCCGGGCGGCGGCGCCGGTGGCGATGGCGATCGATTATCGCACCGGCGACTATCGCGACGTGCCGGGCCCGTTCGATTTCGTCGTGTCGAGCCTGGTCGCGCATCATATGACCGACGCCGAGCTCGACGCCTTCATCCGCTTCATGGAGGGGGAGTCGACGCGCGGCTGGCTGATCAACGACCTCCACCGCCATCGCCTTTCTTATGCGACCTTCCCCTTGCTGGCGCGGCTGCTCGGCGCCCACCGCATCGTCCGCGAGGATGGCCAGCTGTCGATCGCGCGGTCCTTCCGGCCGGACGAATGGCGCACGATCCTCGCTGCGGCCGGCCTGCCCGAAGGCGCGGCGCGGGTGGTTCGTCGCTTTCCCTTCCGTCTATGCGTCGAACGGCTGCGCTGATCGTCGGCGGCGGTCCGGCCGGATCGGCCGCGGCCATTACCCTGGCGCGCGGCGGGGCGATGCCGGTGCTGGTCGAGCGCTGCGTTGGCGAACGCGACGTCGTCTGCGGCGGATTCCTCGGTTGGGATGCGCTGGCGGCGCTGCGCCGCCTCAACCTCGACGTCGCGTCGCTCGGCGCGCGGCCGATCCATCGCCTGCGCCTCGTCTCGAGCCGCCGGACGGTCGAGACCGAATTGCCCAAGGCGGCGGCCGGCCTGTCGCGGAGACGGCTCGACGCTGCCCTCTTGCGCCTGGCCGAGGAGGAGGGGACGGCAGTGCTGCGCGGCCGAACCGCGCGCGCGGTCGAGCAGGGGGTCGTGCGCCTCGACGACGGCTCCGAGATCGCCGCCGAGGCGATCTTCCTCGCCACCGGCAAGCACGAACTGCGCGGCGCAGCGCGGTCGACCGGCACGCGCGCGGTCAGTGTCGGGCTGCGGACCGCATTGCCGGCCGACCCGCGGCTTGCCGCTGCTTTGGCCGGGACGATCGAGCTCCATCTCTATGACGGCGGCTATGCCGGCCTGCTGCTTCAGGAGGATGGCGCGATCAATCTCTGCCTGTCGGTGTCGCGCGCCCGGATGGCCGACGCTTCGGCGCCGGCCGCCCTGTTCGCAATATTGGCGCGCGAGGCGCCCGGTCTCGGAGAGCGGGTCAGAACCGTCCCGGACCAGTGGGACGCCGTTGCCGGGGTGCCCTATGGCTGGCGGGCGGAGGGCGACGATTCTCTCTACCGTATCGGGGACCAGGCGGCGGTGATCGCCAGCCTGGCCGGGGACGGCATCGCGATCGCTTTGACCAGCGGCGTCGCCGCCGCCCATGCCGACCTCGCCGAGATCGCGCCCGATGCCTATCAGCAAGCCTTCTCGCGCCGCGCGGCGCGGCCGGTTCGAATCGCCGAATTGTTGCGGCACATGGCCGAGCGCCGAACCAGCAGGCGGGTGATGATGCGGCTGGCAGGGTCGGGGCGTCTCACCGAAGCCGCCACAAGACTGACGAGAATCGCCTAGCGCTGACCGGTCATCGAAGCCGGGGCGTCGCTGCGCCATTGGCCGGACTGGCGGAATTCCTCGCGGATCGTCGATTCCGGCAGGTTGCTGGCGGTCCAGCGCGGATCCTGCGGGATGTCGGACTGGACCGTCACCGCGGCGCGGATCTCGGCCGCGGTCGCCGGCGGTGCGAGCAGGGCAGCGAAATCGGGTGTGAGAGCGTTGCGCGGCCGCATCGTCATCGCCGGCCGCGGCAGCGGCTCGCTGCCGGCATAAGCGGCGTTGAACGCGGCCGGGCCGCCGACCGTGCCGGGCAGGCGGTAGAAATTATGGGCGCCGATCACGCCGGTCTTGACCAGCCGCGGCGCCCAGGCCGGGAAGACCGCGCTGGTATGATAATGGGTCGCCAGACCGGCGGGCGCGAAGACGCGGCCGGCGAGCGCCTCGGACGCGAGCAGGCGGGCCCGGGCCCAGGCGATGCCGGCCGGGCGCAGGGCGAGCGATCCGTCGCAGGTGAAGGTGAACTGGCAGCCGCCGCCGGGGCGCATCGGTCCCTGATAGACGACGCCGCAGACGCTGTTCGGCCAGGCGGGATGGCGCACCCGGTTGAGCACGACCTGGGCGACCGCGCGCTGGCCGTCCTCGCTCTCGGATCGGGCCTCATAATAGATCGCCTGGGCGAGGCAATCGAGCGAGCGCAGCTGGTCGAGGCCGGTGCGGCCCCGGAAAGCGAGGGACGTGGCGGCGGGATTGGGCAGGCCTGAGACCGGCATGGCGGCGTTGCGCGCCTCCGCCTGGAGGCCGAAGAGGCCGAGCGTCGGCTGCGCGGGCGTCTGCGCATTGCCGAGGCCGATGGCGGGCGGCACGCCGGGCAGATCGGGCGCGGCGGCGATCTCGGCTTCGGCGAATTGGAGGCCGGGCATTTCGGCCGACATGGAGGGTACGCAGGAGGCGCTGCCCATCAGCAGCGCCGACAGCGCCGCCGCGCGCGACACGTGATAAGTGCCGCGCCGCATCATGCCGGTGAAAGATACGCCCAACGCCATGCCTGCTTCCCGCCCGGAAAAAAGGCTCCGGAAGCGGCACATAGCGTCAATCGTGCCCGCTCCGCGCCCCCGGATTTCGGGGCGTCCCGATAAGGCACAGAGATGCAGGAAGTGTTGACGGAGGAGAACTTGACCGCCGGCGCGGCGCTTTGCTGCGGCCGTCGATCAAGGCGGCACAAGCCCGCTCATCCCCCCTGCAACGGGTGGTTCCATAGGGAGCGGGCTCGCGCCGCTCAGGACGGCAGACGAACGCTACGGCCGGATCGTCGAGCTCCGGCTGGGCTCATGCTCCTTGCGCTTGGCGTCGTGGAGCGCCTCGCCGCTCCGTCCTTTCTCGCGCTCGGCGTCGCGCAGGGTGGGGTTGCGGTTGTTGTTCTTGCCTTCGGCAGCGCCGGAATGCTCGCGCATCGTCGATCTCCAGATGGTCGTCGTCACCGCTTCCAACGCCCGGGCCGGCAAATGTTTGCCCTCGTCGAGGCCGGCCTGCGCTTCGTCGAACCCGCCGGGCATTTGCAGAATGGCGCGGCAAGATGGTCGAAACGGAAGGGCGCGGGCCGGAGGAAGCCGCCACAGAGGACGGGCGGCCCGCAAGGGGAAGGAGCGACAACCCCCTGCTCCCCACTCGGCGGGCCGCGACCAAGAAAAGGCCCCCCCGGCCCGAACCAGGAGTGAAGACCATGCGTGTCCGTAATGCTTTCCTCGCCCTCGCCGCGACCGCCGCCGCCTTCGCCACCACCGGCATCGGCGTCAGTCCCGCCTTCGCGCGCAATGCCGAAGTGGTGACCGTCGGCTATTCCGATCTCAACCTCGCCAGCAGCGCCGGCCGGCGCGCGCTCGACAATCGCATCGAGGCCGCGATCGGCCTGGTCTGCGACAGCGGCGAGACGGCCGAATTGCGGCTCAATGCGATGGAGCGTGCCTGCCGCGCCGAAGCGACCGCCGCGGCCGCGCCGCAGCGCAACGCCGCCATCAACGGCCATCGCACCGGAATCGTACGCGTGAGCGCGGCTGCCAACTGAGCCCACCAGGCAGTCACGCTCTCCGCTGGGAGGCGACGGTGCCCCGCCGTCGCCTCCCAAATTTTTTTGTGTTCCCTCAGGCTTCTTGCCGCATTCGCGGGCCGTTTCGGTTTCACGCGAAGGCGCGAAGACACGAAGGCGACGGTTCGCCGCTGACACTAAGGCCTCCCGGCGAAGGCCGGGGCCCAGGCTGAGGCTGAACTGGTCCCCGGCCTACGCCGGGGAACGCTAGCGGAATGGGCGCGCGTTTCCTTCGCGCCTTCGCGTCTTCGCGTGAAACAATGAGGCCTCGCCGCCGGCAAGGTGTGCGGGATCAGCGGCCGGCGAACCTTTTGACCGCATCGACATAGGACCGGCCGATGCGCTGCTCGCAGCCGTCGCTGAGGCGGGCCGTCCAATGGCCGGCATCGTCGCGGTAGAGGCCGGTGACGGTGTCGCGGCGGACGATCACCGAGCGGTGCACGCGCATGAACAGGCTCGGGTCGAGATCCTCCTCGAGCTTCGCGATGGTGCGATGGATCAGCCAGGACCGGGCGCCGACATGGAGCCGCATATAGTCGCGCTCGGCGGTGATCCGCTGGATGTCCGTCGCGGCAATTCGGACCAGGCCGCTATGATCGGGGACCCAGAATTCCTCGACATGGGCCGAGGCCGGCTGGCGCTGGGCGCGGCCGCCGCCGGACAGATGCTCGCGGACGCGGTCGAGCGCCCGCGCCAGCCGGTCCGGCTGGACCGGCTTCATCAGATAGTCGATCGCGGCGACGTCGAAGGCGGCGACGGCGAAATTGTCGAAGGCGGTGACGAACACCACTGCCGGGTCGACGCGCGAGGCCGACAAGGCG
>JAYRLF010000564.1:0-1903 GCA_041905385.1 Allosphingosinicella sp. | reverse complement strand
AGGGCCGCGCGCTCGGCTGCCGGGATCAGGACCTGCGCGCCGGCCGGGGTGGCCGGAGCAAGCGCGAGCGCCAGCGCGATCAGCCGGCGCTTCATGGCAAGTTCCCCGTCAGCACCGCGCGCGCCGGTCCGCGCCAGTAGAGCTCGGTCACCTGCGGGGCCGGCGTGCGGACCAGCCGGTTGTTCGCGATCCGCGTCTCCGGCGTGCCGACGCTGTGCTCGACCGCGATCGCGCCGCTGTCGGTGAAGGCATTGCCACTGATCAGCGTCTGCTGGACGCCCGACAGCGCAATCACCGGCGCGACCGCGCCGCCGCTGCGGGCGATCCGCGAGCCGGTCAGCACGAAACGCGGGCCGAACGTGCTCTCGTCGCGGCCGCCGCGGCGGACCTCCGCGATCCGGCCGACCCGGTCGAAATCGCAATTGGCGATCTCGATCTGCTCCGCATTGTAGAGCCCGGCCTCGCCGGTCTCGGTGTTGGCCGCGATGACGCTGCCGCTGATTCCGGCGAAACGGCTGTCGGTCAGGCGAATCGTGTCGGCGAGGGTGCCGGGGCTGGTCCGGATCAGGTCGAAGCCGGGCGCGCCGTCCAGGCGCGCGACCGACACCCGCTCGAGCGCGATCGCATAATTGGCGATCATCGGCCGTGCGCTGCTGCGGATCACCGCATTGCCGGCCTGACGCGGAGCCGCCTCGCCCGAGATCGCAATGCCGGCAAGGCGGAGCCGGCCGCCGTCTTCGACCTGAAATAGAGTCGGCCCGGCGAACAGGATGCGCGCCTCGGCGCCGGCCGCCGCCTCGATCGTGACCGGCCGGTCGATGACGATCGGCGTGGCCACGCGATGCACGCCGGCGCCGAGCCGGAAGGCCGCGCCGCCCGTCGCGACCGCGGCGGCGAGGCCGTCGCCGGCGGCGACCTCCGTCGCGGTTCCGCCGGTGGCCGGCGCGTCCAGATCGGGCTTCGGATACCAGGCGACGCCGGTCTGTGCCCGCGCGACCGGGGCGAGATCGCGCGGCGCGCCGATCCCGGCCAAAGCGGCATCGTCCGGATAGAGCAGGCCGTTGGATGCGCGGCGCAGGGTCACGCGGCGCCGGTCGATGCCGCGCGCGACGGCCGGCGAGGCGACCTCGCTCTGAACGTTGTCGGCGAAGGCGATACCGCCAATTTCGCCCTCGGCGCGAAACGGATCGGTGCGATCCTCGGCGACGATCAGATTGGCGGCGAAGCGGCTCGCGATCGGCGGCGCCGAGCGCTCGGCATCGGCGCCGGCGGCGAGAGTGATGCGGCGGCTGGCGATCACGCTGTTGCGGGTGATCATCGCGCCGGAGACCTGATGGTAACGATTGATCGCCGAATTGGGGACGCCGTTCATGACCGTGATCGCGCTGGCGAAGCCGGTGCCCGTCAGGCCTTCGAGATAGTTTCCGCGCACGATCTGGTCGCGGTTGATGATGCGGATGCCGCCCGTGTTCGGCCGGCCATGGCCGAGGAAGATGTTGCGCTCGACCAAATTGCCGTTGCCGTGGCGCAGCACCAGCGCCCCCTGCGATTCCACGAACAGATTGCCGCGGATGATGTTGCCGCCCGACTTGACCGAGACGATCTCGACTTCGCCGTCGCAGCGCTCGAAAAGATTGTTCTCGACGATCGAGAGGGAGTCGCTCAGCGATTCCTCGCTCGTGCCGATCCGGATCGTCTCGCCGCCATTGGATCCGAGCGGCGGCCGCGGGCCGAAATAATTGTGGTCGATGCGGTGGCGGTTGGGCTGCGGCTGGCCGCGCGGGCGGATCACTGCCAGCGTCACGCCGGCATTGCCCTTGCCGGCGAAATGCGAATGGTCGACGCGATTGTCCTCGCCGTAGAGCGCGACCCAGATGTCCTCTTGGCGCCGATCGGGTTGGTT
>JAYRLF010000563.1:0-1904 GCA_041905385.1 Allosphingosinicella sp. | reverse complement strand
CCAGATCGCCGAGGAGAAGCAGGCCGTTGCCCAATATGGTTCGTCCGACTCGGGCGCCAGCCTGGGCGACATCCTGGGCGAAGCCCTGAAGCAGAAGCAGGGCTGATCGGATCCGGCCGGCGGGCGCCCCGTTTGCGCCCGTCGGCCGGCCCGCCGCTAGCTTATTGAATTGCTCGGATTTTCACCATTCGAGCTTATTGATTTTTGTTTATTTCGGTGCGACTGTCCCCTCGGCGTTCACCTATGGGCTGGGGGGCCCGAACCCGGGTTGTATTCCGGGATGACCTGTCAAAGGGGGGAACCGTGATCCGTTCCGAACTCGTTCAGAAGCTCTGCGACGACCATCCCGACCTCACCTTGAAGGAGGTGGAGCGGGTCGTCTCGGCGGTGTTCGACGCGATCATCGAGCAGTTGCAGGAGGGTGGCCGCGTCGAGCTGCGCGGCTTCGGCGCCTTCTCGACCCGCGCCCGCGACGCCCGCAAGGGCCGCAACCCGCGCACCGGCGAGCCGGTCGACGTCTCGGCCAAGCGCGTTCCCTATTTCAAGCCCGGCAAGGAAATGCGCGAGCGCCTCAACGTCTGAGCGCCCGCAGGGCGTCAGCCCTGCTCTTCCATGATCGTCGCAGCATCCTTGCGCTCGAACGTCAGGTTGACCGAGCGCGCGCCGACCGGACGGGTCCTGTGCCGCACGCCGCGCGGCACGGTCAGCATCTGCCCCGGCGTCAGCACGATCTCGCCTTCGTCCAGCTCGATCACCAGGCCGCCCTCGACCGACAGGAAGGTCTCGTCCGAATCCGGGTGGATGTGCCAGCCGAAGCCGTAGGTCATCACGCTGATGCGGATCTCATGATCGTTGACCGTCGCGAGCGAGCGGTTGTGATAGGCCTTGGTCACCGAGGCGCCGAGGCGGGCAGGGTCGAGCGGCTCGGGGAGCGCGGCGCTGCGATCGGAGATGTCGTCCATGCGCGGATCATGCCAGCGCCAATGGCGGCACCGCCAATCAAAGCTCGACCGCAGGCCACAAGCACCGCTTATGCCGGTGCGACCGGCTCTTGACCGACGCCGCCGGGTTTGCGCAGCACTGCACGGTGCGGACGTGGCGGAATGGTAGACGCTGGAGACTTAAAATCTTCTGCCCGACAGGGCGTGCGGGTTCGAGTCCCGCCGTCCGCACCAAAGCAGCGCGTCAGGCGGCTTCGCTGGTCTCGCCGCCGCGCTGTTCGCAGGTGTCGGCGCGCCATTCGCAGCGGGCCAGGCTGATCGGATCGAGGAACATGCCGCCGAGACGGGTGCCGATCTGCCAGCGGACCTGGGCGTGGACCGGGCCGATGCCGGGCACGTTGAGCGAAACGTAGGAACCGATCCGGACCGGCTCGGCGCATTCCGCCATGAAGCCGCGGGTCGAGACGTTGCGGACCTTCACCTCGATATCGAACAGATTCTGCGGCTGCAGATTTGCCGCTTCGTCGATGTCGTGACGCGTGGAATGGCGCGGCCTGTAGCCGTCCATCGGATCCTCATAGGGCGTCGGCGTCGAATTCTGGTCCATGAGGCCCGGCCTTAACCTCGATAAATGAATGGCCGGTAAAGCGAGGGCTGATTTTCGGAAGCGACGCCCCTAAACCGGGCCGATGCAGGGCCGGACGGCGGGATCGAGGAAGCGGCTAATCGCTGCGCTTGCGGGCGCCTGCCTGGCCTTGCTCGGCGGCTGCGACGAACCGCGGAGCGGGCCGATCGGGGTCAGCGCGATCGGCGGGCCGCCGCGGATCGTCAATCCCAATCTCGTCGCGCTCGATGCGGGCGGCGCCTTCCTGGCCGAGGCGGTGGCGCAGGGGCTGGTCCGTTTCGACGCCAGCGGCGAGATCGAGCCGGCACTGGCGCAGAGCTGGATCGTCTCCGACGACG
>JAYRLF010000125.1:0-10080 GCA_041905385.1 Allosphingosinicella sp. | reverse complement strand
TCGGTGAAGTCGGTCTCGGAGAAGGCCTTGATGCATTCATAATGGGCCTTGGCGCTGCCCATCATGCCCTGGCGCCACCAATTCTCGATCAGCCCCTGCGACACCGTCGCGCCGGGGCGGTTGAAGCCGTAGAAGGGCCCCGTCGGGATATCGAGAAAGAGTTGTGCCCGGTTGGCGGCGAGCGCGGCGCGATAGCCGTCGAACACCTCGATCGGGGTGCCGCCCGGGTTCGACTCCTTCTTCACCATCACCGGCGGCACCGCTTCGACCAACACCGCCTTGGCGACCCGGCCCGGCTCGGCGCGGGCGACATAATGGGCGACCTCGCCGCCGCCGGTCGAATGTCCGACATGGATCGCGCCCCGCAGGTCGAGCGCGGCGACGACCGCCGCGACGTCGGCCGCATAAGTGTCCATCTCATTGCCTTCGCTGGTCTGGTCCGATCGGCCGTGGCCGCGGCGATCATGGGCGATGACGCGATAGCCCTGGCCGAGGAAGAACAGCATCTGATTGTCCCAATCGTCGGCGCTGAGCGGCCAGCCGTGATGGAACATGATCGGTGTCGCGTCCTTGCGGCCCCAATCCTTGTAGAAGATGCGGGTGCCGTCGCTGGTGGTGACATAGGTCATGGGGGGTCTTCCCTCGTCGAAAGGCCGGCCGACAGGGCCGGCGCTGCTGCCTCGCGACGGGGCCGACGGGGCGGACGTGGCTGGCGTCCGTCGGGCGGATTCGACTCGGTCGCGCGACGGGCCGGCGCATATCATTTCGGGTGTGAGCGGTCACGTGGATCGATGGCGAAAATCTCGCGATATCGCCGGGTCGCCCGGGAAGGGCGGCGCGTCGCCCATGCCTGCCTATTCGCGACCGCCGCGATCCTGCTTCGCGCTACAGCGCGCGTCAAAACTTCGGGACAGCTCGGCCAGGCTCACCGCGGCCAGACGGGCGACGAGTCGCGCCTCGGCCTCGCGCAAGCTGTCCTCCAACGCCTCGTTGACCGCCCGCTCGACCGCGCATGCCGGGTTCGAATGCTCGTTGCCGATCGCAAAGATGCGAGGGCCGCCCACGGCGTGATGCACGTCGAGCAGCGACACCTTGTCCAAGTCCGCGGCAAGGGTCCAGCCGCCGCCATGGCCCTTTTCGGAGCGCACATAGCCGGCGTCCCGAAGCCCCGCCATTGTGCGCCGGACCACGACCGGGTTGGTCCCAAGCATGGCAGCGATCGCCTCCGACGTCATCGGTCCGTCCTGCCTTGCCATGTGGAGCAGGACATGGAGCATCCGGGAGAGTCGGCTGTCGCTCCGCATGGCGCAATCCTTCGCGGGTCGGGCGGAGTTGGCAAGACCTCGCCATCATGTTACTTATCATGTTACATGATTCGAGGGATGTCCATGCGAGAGTTCGAAGATCCGGATCACTGGGACAAGGCGGCTCGGCATTATGAGAAGACTGCGCATCCCTTCACCGCGCTTTACGCCGAAGCGGCGCTCGCACGCGTGGCGCTCGGCCCGACCAGCCAGGTCCTGGATGTGGCGGCGGGCACGGGGGCGCTTGCTTTCGCGGCGGCCCGGACGGGCGCGCAGGTGCTGGCGACCGATTTCTCGTCGGGCATGGTCGCTCGCATCGCCGCGGCGGGACTACCCAATGTCGACGCGCGGGTGATGGATGGCCAGGCGCTCGACCTTCCCGACGCCCGGTTCGATGCGGTCTTTTCGATCTTTGGGGTGATCATGTTTCCCGATTGGCGCAAGGGCCTTGCCGAGATGGCACGAGTGACGCGCGTAGGCGGCCATGGGATCGTTGCGACCTGGCAGCAGCAAGGGGCAGCGACCTTTCTGCTGCTCGGCGAGATCCGCCGCAAACTGTTCCCGGAGCTCAGCGGCATGTCGATGCCGGACGCGGTGCGAGCATTGAGCGACCCGGTGGACTTCGCGCGCGAACTGGTCGCGGCGGGCTATCGGGATCCCCGGATCGAGTCTGTGACGCATGATTACGAGCTCGACACCACCGCGCTCTCCGAACCGGACACCTTGTTCGGTATGTCGCCCGACTGGACTGGCTTGGACGAAGCGCAGAAAGCGGTCGTCATCGCCGAGGTTCGCCGGATGGCGGGCGACCGACCGGTTCTACCGATTCCGTCGACCGCGCTGATCGCGGTGGCGGCACGCTGACGGTCAGTTCCCGAGCGGTGGTGCCGTTGTCAGGTCGGCCCTCGCGCGGCGGCGCTTCGCCTTCCAGCAACTTTGCCGCGACGCGTGTCGTTGTCTCACAGCCCCCGTGCCGGTCGATAATCTAGATTGGTCGTCGGGTATTGGGGATGTAGCACCTATCATCATCCACGCGGCTCGGTGAGGTCGGGGAACAGCTGCTCGATCGCGCCTTGCAGATCCTCAGTGCCGGGAAGCAGACCGTGACTGTCGAGCAACCGCTTCACCAGCGCCGCCCGGTGAGGGCCGATACCGGGAATGGACTCCAGACCAGGCAGGCTCGGGTCGAGCAGCCTTTCCGCGACATCTCCGAGCGTAAGATAGCCGGACGAAGTCAGCTTTCTGCGCAGGCCAAGCGGCAAGATCGACTGGCTTATCGAAAGGTCGCATTCGGTGGCATCCGGCCTGGTGCGCCGCAACCGCGTGGCTCCGGCTTTCTCTCGCGAGAGCGCCCGTCGGATATGGCCGAGCTGACTGGAGGTGAGCCCGAGCTGGCGGCGAATTTGCCGATAGGTGTGGCCGGTGGCGCGCAGGGCACGCGCCTCCTCCAGGTTCAACGCGGCTTGTTGCGGCATGCTCAGCATTGGTCTCAATTCGCCCCCAGCAGGACGGCGCGCGTGCTCTTGCTGACATTTGCCCGCTTGGACCTTGCCTGAACACACAAATTCGTCGGCAATCAGCCCCGTTTGATAAAGGTGTTTGCTCAGCCCGACTCCGCCGTTACCGGCGCGCCTGGGACGATGTCTGGATCGCCGTCGACCGAAGGTAGGAAGGGGAATGGAACGGATGACCGAGACCGAGACCACCCGCCGCGCGGTCATCGCGCTTGCCGCGCTCGCGCCGGCACTTGTCGCGATGCGCAATGCGCCCGGCGTGGGCGACGAGAGCAATGCCATGCCCGCCGATCTCGCACAGGCCTCGGAGACCTACCATCGCGCGACGATCGGCAGCGATGTCGAAGTGCTGGCCGGGCTCGTTGCCGACGATTATCTGCTCGTGAACTCGGATTCCTCCGTCCAGGACAAGCCGTCCTATCTGGCCGATTTTCGCGTGCCGGGGTTTCGGCTCGAGCCTTATGTCGTGGAGGAGCCGTTTCACCGCTTGTGGGACGAAAGTGCGCTGATCGGCGGATCGATGCGCCTCAACTGGGTGTCGCAGGGCGAGCGGCAGAGCCGCCACCTGCGCTTCGTCCACGCCTGGACAAAGCGCGCGGGCCAGTGGCGTCTCGCATTCAGCCAGCTCACGCGTATTCCGGACTAGCGGCGGGAGTGCTCTTCACCCGTCGCGGGGCGGCGAGCTAAATCCTATCGCATGGGCAGACGAAACTATCTGATCGAAGGGGTGTCCTGCTCCGGCAAGACGACCGTCTGCCACGAGCTGCGCGCGCGGGGCTATCACACGATCAACGGTGACACCGACCTGGCCTATCAGGGCGATCCGGCGACCGGTGAGCCGGTCGAGGGTCATGCGCACGAGCACCATATCTGGAACGTCGGCAAGGTCAGGACCCTGGCTGCCGATTCAAGCCAGGACCAGACTTTCTTCTGCGGTGGTTCGCGAAACTTCCATCATTTCCTCGATGTCTTCGATCGCGTTTTCGTCCTTACTCTCGACCTCGACACCCTCAACCGCAGGCTTGCCGCTCGACCGGCCGGCGAGTGGGGCAGCAAGGCCGACGAGCAGCGCCTGGTCAGGCGGTTGCACGCGACGGGAGAAGACCTGCCGCCAAATGCAATTGCGATCGACGCGACTGCTCCGGTTGGGCGCGTCGTCGATGCGATCTTGAAAGAATGCTTGCGACCCGATCGAGGATGAATCCGGCCGGCGTTTTGGCGCGTCGGAATTGCAGCCAGATGGGCTACCGGTGCGAGAGGAGCCGCCGGCGCACGAGCTGCGCCAAATCTTTTTTTCCGTCCCCACATCCCCCCTGACCCATTTTCCCGCTGCCTCCCGCTTTACCCATTGAAGCATCCACGGGGGAGGCAGATCCAATGCAGAACGTCCTCGACCGCATACCGGCGGACGCCTGGCCGCTGGTCGACCGGCTGATCCAGATCACAGTCGCGGTGGCCGCGATCTGGCTGGCGCTTTCGATCTTCGTCTACTGGCGCCGGCGCGCCGCGAACCTGACGCCGGTGACGGCGCCGCGGCCGAACAAGAAGGCGCAGCCCGATTTCCTCAACGTCGACCATCAGGCGCGGCGCGAGGCGATCGCGCGCGGCGAGGCGTTCGAGGAGAAATTGCAGGAGCGCGAGGCCGAGGAAGCGCGGCTCGCCGCCATGGCCGGGCTCGGCGCGGCGACCAGCGCCGGCCGGCTCGCCCGGCTCGCCAGCCTTGTCATGTCCGTCTTCACGCTGACCATGATGGTGCTCGGCGCGATGATGAACATCGGCAAGATGGGCGAGCTGATGCAGCAATATTCGACCGGCGAGCGGATCGCCGCGGTCGTCCGCAATCATCCGATCGGCACGGCGGTGCTCGTCCTCGTGATCGCCGCCGCCCTGTTCCAATTCTTCAACGAGCGCCGCTGGCGCCCCGAGCCGAAGGAGCGCTGAGCCATGGCGTCCCAACCTCTCGTCCTCACCGATCCGAACCTGCTCGCCGAGTTCGTCAGGGAATCGGAGTTCAAGACCTTCTTCGAGAAGCGCTATGCCGCGCCGCCTGATCTCGCCGCCTTGCTGTTCCGCGACGGCCAGCTGATCGACGCCTATAAAGGCGCGCATTTCTCGGTCGGCGGCATCACCGAGGCGATCAAGCGCCTTGTGGTCGGCACCCACCATATCGCGATCATGCTGGCCGACCTGAAGCCGTTCCAGGTCAGCATGCCGATGAAGGCGATGTCGAAGGACAATGTCGAGATCGCCGGCCTGGTCACGCTCGATCTGCAGCTCAATCCCGAGAAGCCGGGCAACATCCTCGGCCTGATGGGCGGGGTCTCGCGCCAGGAGCGGGAGCTGAAGGAAGGCGAGCAGCCGACCGGGCGCAAGGCGCTGTCGCGGTTCGACGTGCTCGAGCGGATCCGACCGCATTTCACCGACCGGGTGCTCGAGGCGGTGATCGGCCGCGTTTATGCCGAGGAAATCCGCGGCAATGTCGGCCTGCAGGACAAGATCCAGGCGGACATGATGCAGCTCGCCGAGCGGATCTGCGGCGATATCGGCATCATGGTCCGGTCGACCTCGATCGAATGGGCGATGAACGCGGTCGAGCGCGAGCAGTTCGCCAAGGCGGAGATCGAGCGCCAGCAGGCGCAGCTCGATTACCAGCTCGACCTGATGAAGCGCGAGGTCGCGCGGCAGGGGGAATCGACCCGGGTCCGGATCGAGGCCAATGTCGACATGACCAAGCTCCAGCAGGCGAGCGAGGACGAGCTGTCCCACATGGTGCTGGAGAGCGAGGTCCGCTTTCTCGACGCCCGCGAGGCGGCCGAGCGGCGCCAGGAGATGGAGGCGCTCGCCCACGAGATCCAGGTGCTCAGGGTTGAGCGTGCCGGCCGGTTCGAGAACGAGCTCGCCGAGGCCGGGCAGGTGATCGACCTCACCAAGGAGAAATCGCGGCTGCGCGTCGTCGAGCGCGAGATCGAGATCCTCGACGCCCAGCATATCGGCGAGATGAAGCGGATCGGCGCCTTCTCCGACATGGAGATACGCGGCGCGCAGGAGCGGCTCGAGATCGCCCTCAAGAAAGAGGGGCTGAACTCGGAGCTCGACGTCACCGAGCGTGCCCAGGCGATCGCCCGGGCCAATTTGGCCGGGGTCAACGAGATCGAGACCAGGAAGGCGGATAGCGACGCCGACCGGCGCATCAAGGAAGGCGACGCCCAGACCCGCAACACGATCGATATCCGCGAGACCGACACGCGCGCCCGCGTCGAGCAATTGAAGGCCGGGGCCAGCATGACGCCGGAGCAGATCCTGGCGATCAATGCCGGCATCGAGCCGCACGTCGCCGAGGTGCTGAAGGAACAGGCGCGGGCCCAGGCAACCAGCCAGGTCAACTCGATGGAGATCATGCGCCAACTGATCGACGAGGCGCGGGCCGATCGTCACGCGGAGCGGCAGCAGACGCTCGACGTGCTCAAGGCCGGAATGAGCGGCGCGAGCGGCGTCGCGCACGGCGCAGGCGGCAAATATTACGATCCCAATCTGGACGGCATTGGCGCCGGCGGACCGGGCCTGTCGCCGACCCATGTCGAATGTCCGGAATGCGGCAAGGTGCTGCCGGCCAAGGCCAATTTCTGCACCGGTTGCGGGCATCAGATGCGGACCTGAACAATGGCCGCCAATCCCCTCCAGCCGCCTCGGACGCGCGACGCCTGCTGCTATGCCAGCGCGGTCGATCTCAGCGCGACCTTCTGCGGCACCTGCGGCAAGCCGCTGCTGCGCTGCATGGCGTTCGAGGAATGCGGCGGGCTGGTCGACGATGTCGGCCTATGCACGATCTGCGTCGCGCCGCACGTCCAGCTGACGCCGGGGGCGATGACGAGCGCGCAGGTCGGCGGCGAGGTCGTGGTGCCGTTCGATCTCGCCAACCTGTCCGCGGTCGGCCGGCCCCTGTTCGTCACGAGCCTGTGGAGCCGCGAGGGCAGGGGGGACTGGCGCAAGGAACGGCTCGACTGGGAGCGGCTCGACGCCGGCGCCCGCGCCGCGGCGGCGGTCACCGCCGCCAGCCTCGAGCGCGCCGGAACCCACAAGATCGACATCATGGTGACGGTGTCGACGCGCTGGCGCTGGCGGCAGGAAAGCTGGGCCTTCGCCACATCGGTGCTGCTGACGATCGACGACGATGACGACAAGGGCGGCGGCCCGGTGATCCAGATCACCGGCGAGGGTCACGGCAATCTCATCAACATTTCCGGCCAGGTCGGCGGCGAGAGCGGCGAGGCGAAAAGGACCAGCGAGGCGATCGACCTGCCGATGCAGCGGCTCGACATTGCCGAGCGCGATCTCGGCCTGCGCGGGCTCGATACCAATTTGCGGGTGCCGCGGGGGACGCCGGTCAAGTTCACGGGCTTCGCCAAGGAGGACGTGCCGCCCGGCGCGGCGCGGCCGATCGTCACCCCGAACGGCCTGCTCGCCTTCGGCCGCGCCCGCACGACCGGCGAAGGCGCCGGCGACGTTCGGCTGGTCGCGCTCGGCGCCGACGGCGGCGTCGACGAGGATCTGTCGCGGATGATCTCGCGGCGGCATTTCGAGCTGTACATCGAGAATGACCGGCTGGTGCTGCGCGTCATCGGATCGAACGGGGTGCGCATCAACGGCGACGCTTATGGGCCGGACAAATGCGTCGCGCTCAAGGATGGCGACCGGATCGCGCCGGTCGTCGACCGGCCCGATGCGCTGTGGATCGACGTCCGCTTCTCGTGCGAGCTCGACCGGGTCAGCGCGATCACCCTGGCCCGTCATCCGAAATGCGAAGGGGGGATGTGATGGCGAGATGCCCGCACTGCCAAGGGGCCAATCCGGACGACGCCGTCTTCTGCGGCAATTGCGGCAAGAGGATCGTCGATCCCGGCGCCGGCGCCGGTCTGCAGACGGTGAGCGCGATGGAGACGATCGCGAGCCTGCCGACCGACCGCGGCGGCGGCGAGCCGGTCGAGCTCGCGCCCGGCGCCGAATTCGCCAACCGCTATGTGATCGAGCAGGTGATCGGCCGCGGCGGCATGGGCATCGTCTATCGCGCCCATGACAAATTGGTCGACAAGTCGATCGCACTGAAGCTGATCCGGCGCGACCGGCTCGGCGGCGAGGGTGCGGTGAAGCGCCTGATTGCCGAGGGCGTCACGACTCGCGACATCCGCCACGACAGCGTCGTCGCGGTCTACGACGTCGGCGAGGCGGACGGGCAGCCGTTCGTGTCGATGGAATATATCGAGGCGATCTCGCTGCGCGACTGGCACCGCAAGCAGATCCAGGAGCGCAAGGACGTGTCGCTCGGCGTCGCCGCGCGGATCATCGTCGAGATCCTCGGCGGCCTGGCCGCCGCCCATGCCAAGGGCGTGATCCACCGCGATCTCAAGCCCGAGAACATCCTGCTGACCGACGATCCGGCGCCCGGCGGCGCGCCGCTCAAGATCGTCGATTTCGGCATTGCGCGGGCGGCCGGGGCGATCGAGAGCGGCACCGGGACCGGGCTCGGCACGCCGCGCTACATGGCGCCGGAGCAGATCACCAATGCCGACAGCGCCGGCCAGTCGGCCGATCTCTATTCGGTGTCTGTGATCTTCTACGAATTGCTGGTCGACGTGCTGCCGCAGGGTCATTGGCAGCCGCCCTCGGGCGGCCGGGCCGACATTCCGGCCGGGGTCGACAGGTTGATCGAGCGGGGCCTGTCCAACCGCGCCGCCAACCGGCCGCAGAGCGCCGCCGAATATCGCTCGGCGCTGCAGCAGGCGGTGATGGGCTACGCGCCGCAGCCGGCCGACGGCGGCGGCGTCGCCGTCGGCAGCGGGGCGAAATTCCCGGTCAAGATCGCCGCGATCGGAGGCGGCGCACTGGTCGCGCTGACTGCAGCTGCACTGTTCCTCAGCCAGACGGATGGTCCGAATCCGCCCCCGCCGCCGCCGCAGAATCCGCTGAGCGGCAACTGGGTCGATGCAGAGAACCAGGCCAGCTACACGGTCCAGGTTGCCTCCGACGGCAGCTTCAACGCCACCGGCTCCGCCCAGGGCGAGCCGGTCACGCTGCAGGGTGCGTTCCAGGGGCAAACCGCTCAATACGTCGCGGTCGCCAGCGGCGCTCAATATCCCGGCACCATGCAGTGGGACGGCCAGTGTCATATCGACTGGCGCATGAGCGACGGTTCGGGCGGAGGCCGGCTTCACGTCAACCATCCACCGGGCGCGCCTTGCCCGACCACAAGGTGATGCGCGCCTCCAAGCGAATGTGAGGGAGGGACCTCTAATGACGAATTGGACAAGCTACCGAACCGACGGCTGTCTGTTCCCCAAGGATCCGGTCACGGCGCCGACCTTGCGCGCGCCGACCGACGACCTGCCGCAATATGCCGATCTGCGGCCGATCTGCCCGCCGGTCGAGGACCAGGGCCAGACCGGCTCGTGCGTCGCCAATGCGATCGTCGGCGCGCTCGAGGTGCACCAGCGCAAGGCGAAGCTGCCGGTGACCGATCTGTCGCGCCTGTTCCTCTACTTCAACGCCCGCGCGCTGGCGAAGCGCGAGAATGAGGATTGCGGCAGCTTCATCCATCACGGCATGGCCGCCTTGATGGCGTTCGGCGTCTGCGAGGAGCGGATGTGGCCCTATCTCGAGCCGATGTTCACCACCCGGCCGACCGAGGCCTGCTACCAGAATGCGACCCGCTACGAGGCCGTCCAGTTCGCGCGGACGCCGCGCGGGCGCGCCGCGCTGGCGGCGCTCGCCCAGGGCCTGCCGGTCGCGTTCGGCATGTCGGTGCCGGGCAATTGCTATCATGCGGCGGGCCAGACCGGGACGATGCCGGAGCCGGCGGAGCTGCCCGATCCCGGCCAGCGGAGCGGCCATGCCATGCTGCTGGTCGGCTACGACCTCGACAAGCAGGCCTATCTGGTCCGCAACAGTTGGAGCGCCAAATGGGGCCTCGACGGCTATTGCTGGATTCCGTTCAAGATCATGGACGAATGGTCGGAGGAGGACCATTTCTGGGCGGTCGGCGCGATCGAGCAGGCGCCGGGTTTCTCGCTGGCCGGGCCGACCGTGGCCGAGTCGGTCGAGAGCGTGACCTCGAAGGTCCAGGGACCCTCGCCGCTCGACCTGCTGCGCGGCCAGCTGCGCGATCGGCTCAACACCAATCTCGACGCGGCGCGGGCGGGCTTCCGCAATCGCCTGCGCGGCGGATCGTAAAGCACTGGTTGCTCCCCTCCCTGCACGCAGGGAGGGGC
>JAYRLF010000124.1:0-10142 GCA_041905385.1 Allosphingosinicella sp. | reverse complement strand
AACCCACCCCAACCCCTCCCGGCGTGTAGGGAGGGGCTTTTAGGCGATGATGTTCGGCCCATCATCTTAACCCCGATGAGCGAATGCCCGGGCGACTCAACCGACGTGCTGGTCCCAAGCCCCGATCACCGCATCCCCGGTCGCCCGCCGCAGGTCGACGATCCCGCTCACCCGGTGCCGGGTCGGGTGGACGCGATTGGTCAGCAGGGTCCAGGCGAGGCCGCGGTCGAAGTCGATCCATAGGCCGGTGCCGGTGAAGCCGGTATGGCCGATGGTCGCGTTCGAGCAGGCGTCACCGCCGTGCCAGCCGGGAAAGCCGCGTTCCCAGCCGCAGGTGCGGTGCTCGTGCAGCGGCGTGCGGATCGCCTGGAGCAAGGCCGGCGAGGCGCCGCTGCCGTCGAGCAGGCCGGCGGCGAAGCCGAGCACGCCGGCGACCGTCCCGAACAGGCCGGCATGGCCAGGCGCGCCCCCGAGCGCGAAGGCATTCTCATCGTGCACCTCCCCCTTGAGCACGCGCCCGCGCCAGGTGCAGTGTTCGGTCGCGACGGCGGGGCCCGGCGGCGGGCCGTAGCTCAGCCCCTCGCCCAGCGGCCAATCGACCAGCGAGCGGCCGGTGACGCGCTCGATCGCGATGCCGAGCAGGATGAAGTTGATGTCCGAATAGACCGGCGGACCGTGCCGCCATTCGCGCTGCAACACGAAGGCGCGCGTCGTCGCCGGGTCGGCGCCATAGGTGTAGATCGGCTCGACCGCCGGCAGGAAGGTGCGGTGCGCGAGGCAGTCGCGGAAGGTCAGCTTGCGCTCGGCGGCATTGTCGACGTCGTAATGGCGCAGATCCGGAATCGCGTCGGTCAGCGGCCGGTCGAGATCGATCCGGCCCTGTTCGGCCAGGGACAGGATCATCGTCGTGGTCGCGATCACCTTCGACATCGAGGCGAGGTCGAACCAATGATCCTCGGTCAGCGCCTCGGGCTCCGGCACGATCGCCGCTTGGCCGGCGAAGCGGACCGCGTGGCGGCCGTCGGCGGCGACGACGCCGAGCGCCGCGCCGGGGACGCGGCCGTCGTCGACCGCCGCCAACGCGGGCGCGAAGGCCTGATCGACGATCGCGTCGATCATGGCTGGTCGTCCGCCGGGCGCGGCCGCGCCCGGGCGATGAGCGGGAGGAAGAGCAAGGCTGCCAGGCTCACCACGCCGGACAGGATGAAGAAGATGTCGAAGCCGCGATAGCCCGCGGCATCGAGGCCCTCGACGATCGAGCCGCCGGCGCCGGACAGCAAGCGCGGCAGCAAGAAGGCGAAGCCGGACAGGAAGGCATATTGGGCGCCCGGATAGCGCGGATTCGCAAGCAGCGAGAGATAGACGACGAAGACCGCGCCGGCCATGCCGTTGCCGAACTGGTCGGCGGCGGTGGCGAAATAGAGCGCCATCGGGTCGACCGGCTGGTGGGCGAGCCAGACGAAGCCGAAATTGCCGAAGGCGGCGAAGAAGGCGCCGATCGCGAGCGTCCAGGCCTGGCGCCAGCGCGCCGCCATCCAGCCGCCGAGGCCGACCCCGACGATGCTGGCGACCAGGGCGACATAGGAATCGGCAAGGCCGATCTGGGTCAGCGAGTAGCCAAGATCCCGGATCATCGGCTTCGACAGGTTGAGCGCCAGCACGTCGCCCATCCGGTAGATCGAGACGAAGGCCATCAGCACCAGCGCCATGAAGCCGTAGCGCCAGAAGAAATCGACATAGGGCCCAATCGCGACCGAGCGGCGCGCCGGCGCGGTCGGTGGCAGCTTGCGGATCCGCGGCACCGCCGCCGCCATGATCAGGAACGGCACCATGCAGATCACCAGCACATAAGGCGTCACATTGGTCTGGCCGCTCATGCCCATGCCGGTGGCCGATTGCAGCAGCAACCAGCCGATCGCGCCGGTGACGAGGACGGCGGCACCGAGGATCAGGATGCTGGCGACGACGCCGGTCGCGAGCGCCGACACGCGGCTGCCATCATGTTCCGGATCGGGCCGCATCGCCGCCAGCAGCGGGAATGGCAGGAAGGCGGCGGCCGCGATGCCGAGATAGGCCCCGGTCCAGCCCCAGCCCGGCTGATCGGCGATCAGCAGCGCGCCGCTGCCGGCCGCGACCATCGCGGTGCGATAGCCCCAGAGATTGGCGGCTGCGAGCGGCCCCTGCTCTTCCTGGGTCGGCGCCAGCTCGATCCGCCAGGCGTCGGCGGCGACCTCGAGAGTCGTCGTCCAGAAAGCGAGCAGCACGGCGAACAGGGCGGTGATGCCGAGATTGGAGTCCGACGAGGTCAGGCCCATCATTGCCATCGACGAGAAGACGCCGAGCTGGGCGAGCATGATCCAGCCCCGCCTCTTTCCCCAGAAACGGCCGAAGCCCGGCACCTGGTAGCGGTCGAGCAAGGGCGCCCAGAGGAACTTGAAGGTCGGCAGCAGCTGGACCCAGGCGAAGAAGCCGATCACGACCAGCCCGACCTCGTGCGCCTGCAGCCGCAGCGAGAGCACGGTCGAGAACATGTAGAAAGGCAAGCCGGCCGAGAAACCGAGCAGCACGTAGAGCGCCTGGCGGCCCAGGCCTTTTGGCGCGGCTTGGGCTTCCGAGGTGATGGGCTGCGCGTGCGATGCCACTATTAGCCCCTCCCCTTCAGGATGGGCAGGTTTGGTTCGCCCCGCGAACCAAAGCCGCGTCCGGGGGACGCGGCGACCTGCCCATGGGTTGGGGTGGGGTACAGCGTCCGACATGTCGGCAACGCCGTCAAAACCGCTCCAACATCTCTCATATCCACCCGCTGCTCCGCCGCCCTGCCCCACCCCAACCCCTCCCCTGGAGGGGAGGGGCTAGCTGAGGCCCATTTGTGTTGCACCAGTAACACGGTTGCCGGGCTTTCGAAGGCAAAATGGCGGCTGGTTATGGCTAGGCCAACAGAAACTATGGCGGTCTGTCTCGCGATTGTTACTTAATGTCGGCGCGATGCTGCCTAGGGGGATTCATAACATGCGCGCCACCAATTTCACCGTGTTGCTCCGCTCCGGGACCGGCCTCGCCGCTCTGGCATTTGCCGGCGCCGCCTCGGCGCAGACCGCACCGGTCGACACCAATCCGGTCGCCGTGACCGCCGCTGCCCAGGCCGACGAGACGGCCGCGGCGCCCGAGGACGACCAGAGCGGCATCGTCGTCACCGGCACCCGCGTCATCCGCGACGGCTACCAGGCGCCGACGCCGCTCACCGTGCTGACCCGCGAGGACATCCAGAACACCTCGCCGTCGAACAACATCGCCGACTTCGTCAACCAGCTGCCATCGCTGGCCGGCTCGACGCGGCCGTCCAACTCGCGCCTCAACCTGTCGAGCGGCCAGGCGGGCATCAACGCGCTCAACCTCAGGAACCTCGGCGAGGTGCGCACGCTGGTGCTGCTCGACGGCCGTCGTTCGGTGGCCTCGACCGTCACCGGACTGGTCGACGTCAACACCATCCCGCAGATGCTGATCGAGCGGGTCGAGGTCGTGACCGGCGGCGCATCGGCGACCTACGGCTCCGACGCCGTCGCCGGCGTCGTCAACTTCATCCTCGACAAGGATTTCACCGGCATCAACGTCCAGGCCGATTCCGGCATCACCAGCCGCGGCGACGGCGCGAACTATTCGCTCGGCGTCGCCGCCGGCCTGTCCTTCGCCGACGGCCGCGGCCATTTCATCGCGCAGGGCGAGATCGCCCATGCCGACGGCATTTTCGACGTCGCCGATCGCGCCTGGAACCAGACCGGCTATGTCCGCATCCAGGATCCGCTGTGGACCGCGACCAGCACCACCCCGCGCTTCCTGATCCGGCGGCAGGTCGGCGCCTCGAACTCGACGCCCGGCGGCCTCATCACCGGCTCCGCCGGCGGCGTCGCCAATCGTCTGCGCGGCCTCTATTTCGGCGCCGGCGGCCAGGTCCTGCAATATCAATACGGCCCGCTGGCCTTCCCGACGCCGGGCACCGGCGCCCCGTCGCTGAACCAGGGCGGCGACTGGCGCGTCAACGACAGCGGCCGCCGGATCGGCCTCGACCCCGAGGACGACCGCTGGAGCGTGTTCGGCCGGCTCAGCTACGAATTCTCCCCGGCCTTCGAGCTGTTCGCCGAAGCCTCGTTCAGCCGCCAGGAGATCTTCTTCAACGCCGGCCCGAACCTCGCGACCGGCATCACCATTCAGGCCGACAACGCCTTCTTCATCAATCAGCTGACTCCGGCCCAGCGCGCCGGCATCACCAGCATCACGCTGGCGACGACCGCCCAGGACCTGCCGTTCCGCGCCGTCGACAACCGCCGCGAAGTGCAGCGTTACGTGCTCGGCGCTCAGGGCCAGTTCGAGCTGTTCGGCAACACGGCGTCGTGGGACGCCTATGCCCAATATGGCCGCGCCGACCTGCACGAACAGCTGCGCAACATCATGAACACGCAGCGCATGGCCAATGCCACCGACGCGGTCTTCTCGGTCCCCGGCAATACGTCGAGCCCGATCGTCTGCCGCATCAATGTCGATGCCAATCCGAACAACAACGATCCCAATTGTATCCCCTTCAACCGCCTCGGCATCGGCGTCGGCAATCAGGCGGCGATCCCCTACATCCTCGGCGATCCCTATCGCGACGAGGTGGTCGAGCAGACGGTGGTCGGCGCCAATCTGTCGTTCACGCCGTTCGCGACCTGGGCCGGCGATGTCAGCATGGCGATCGGCGCCGAATATCGCAAAGAGGAGATTACCGGCTTCGTTCCGCCCGAGTTCCAGCCGACCGTCACGCCGAATCCGAACGGCGGCATCACCACCGCCAACAACTGGTCGGTCGGCAACTATCTGCCGACCAATGGCAGCTACGAGGTGAAGGAGGCCTATCTCGAGGCCGTCGTGCCGCTTGGCTTCGGCCTCGAGTTCAACGGCGCCGTGCGTGCCACCGACTATTCGACCTCCGGCTATGTCACGACCTGGCGCGCGGGCGCCACCTGGCAGCCGATCGATGACATTCGCCTGCGCGTCACCCGGTCGCGCGACATCCGCGCGCCCAATCTCAACGAATTGTTCCAGGCCGGCACCTCGAACACCGACTCGGTGTCCAATCCGTTCTACAATGCGCAGACCGGCGTCTCGACGCCGCTGAACGGGGTGCAATATAACACAGCCAGCATCAGCTATTCGGGCCTCAACACTGGCAATCCGAACCTCCGTGCCGAAAAGGCCGACAGCTGGAATCTCGGCGCGGTTCTCTCGCCGCGCTTCCTGCCCGGCTTCACCGTCTCGGCCGACTATTTCCGTATCGACGTGGACGACGCGATCGACACGATCAGCGCCCAGGCGATCATCAATCGCTGCTTCGAGGGCAACGCCGAATATTGCGCCGCGATCAGTCAGGATCCGAACAATGCGTCGCGCGTGATCATCCGCAGCCAGCCGTTCAATTTCGCGCGCAGGCTGGTACGCGGCGTCGACTTCGACGCGTCCTACCGCCTGCCGCTGAGCAGGATCTTCGACGGCGCCGACGGCACCTTCACGCTGCGCGGCGTGGCCACCCGCTATATCGAGAACATCGTCGATACGGGCATCGCGGGAACGCTGGTATTCAATACCGTCGGCTTCAACGGCGGCCAGTTCAGCACGCCCAAATGGATGTTCCGCGCCAGCGCGGTCCTCGATACGCCGAGCTATACGATCACGGCCGTGGGCCGCGGCATCAGCTCCGGTAAATATGTCGCCGGTGCGATCGAATGCACCACCGGCTGCCCGGTCTCGACCACCCAGCAGCCGACCTATGACGACCTCGACATCCAGGGCGCCTTCTATGTCGACCTGAATGCGACGGTGAAGTTCGACGCGCTCGGCCGCGGCGACGGCGAGTTCTTCGTCAACGTCACCAATCTGTTCGACGCCAACCCGATCCTGCTTCCGGAGACGGGCCTCGCGGCGAACACGACCTATAGCGACCTGCTCGGCCGCCGCTTCCGCGTCGGCGTCCGTCTGCGGCTTCGTTAGTCCAGTCTCCCTGCGACGATTTGGCGGCGACCGTCGGGTCGCCGCTTTTTTTTGTGGGTGGAATCGCGTTCTACGGCCCGGCGGGCCCGAACGCCTCCGGGGCAGCCCAGGCGGTCGCCGGCGACAAATTCTGCCTTCCACGCTGTCGGACGACCGCCTCGGTTGCCCAGCCTGACGGCCCATCCTAAGGGCTGGCAGGCATGTCCGGTTCCCCCTTCCAGTTTCGCGACTATCGCGCCTTCTGGCTGGCCCGGCTGACCAGCACGATCGCCAACACCATGCTGGTCGTGGTGATCGGCATCCACGTCTACGACATCGCCCGCGAGACCATGTCGATCCGCGAGGCGAGCTTCTGGCTCGGCATGGTCGGCCTCGCCCAGTTCCTGCCCTTGTTCCTGCTCGTGCTGATCGCGGGCTATGTCGCCGACCGGGTCGACCGGCGGATGATCGCGCGCTTGTGCATCGCCGCCGAGATGGTCTGCGCGGCCGGGCTCGCCGCCTTGCTCTGGCTCGACGCGATGACCCTGGCGCCCCTGTTCGTCGTCGCGATCGTGCTCGGCATCTGCCGTGCCTTTGCTGGGCCCGCGCTCGGCTCGATCGCGCCGAACCTGGTCCCGCCCGCGCTGCTGCCGAACGCGATCGCGCTCAATTCGATCGCCTGGCAGGCCGGCAGCGTCGTCGGGCCTTTGCTCGGCGGCGCGGCTTATGCGCTGTGGCGCGGCCTGCCCTATGAGGCGTCGGCTCTGCTCTACGCGATCGCGCTTGGGGCGATGCTGATGATCCGGCCGATCCCGCGCGGCAATGCCGGCGACTCCCACCCGCTGCGGGCGGTGATCGAGGGGCTTGCCTATGTCCGCGACAACAAGATCGTGCTCGGCGCGATCACGCTCGACCTGCTCGTCGTCCTGCTCGGCGGCGCGACCGCGCTGCTGCCGGTCTATGCGCGCGACATTCTTCACGTCGGCTCGGAAGGGCTCGGCGCCCTGCGCGCGGCGCCGGCGGTCGGCGCGGCGCTGACCGCTTATGCCCTCGCCCGCTATCCGCTGAAGCGCAACGTCGGCACGAAGATGTTCGTCAGCGTCGGGATCTTTGCCGTCGCCACGATCATCTTCGGCGAGAGCCGGCTGATGTGGCTGTCGCTGGCCAGCCTGTTCGTGCTCGGGGCGGCGGACATGATCAGCGTCTATGTCCGCTCCTCGCTGATCCAGCTGCACACGCCGGACGCGATGCGCGGCCGGGTGTCGTCCGTGTCGGGCCTGTTCATCTCGGCCTCGAACGAGCTCGGCGAGTTCCGCGCCGGCCTCGCCGGCTCGGCCTTCGGTCCGATCACCGCGGTGGTCGGCGGCGGGGTGCTGGCGCTCGGCGCGACCGGGCTGTGCGCCTGGGCCTTCCCGGCGCTGCGCAGGGCCGACCGCTTCGTCACGCCTGACCAGGAGGTGCTCGCCGAAGCCGGCGGCAAGGACCGGCCCGACGTCGAGGTGCCGCCTGCCGTCGCCGGGATGGAACGGCCCGCCGAAGGAAAGGCGACGTGAGCCGCGGCGCTTCAGCGATCGGGCGCGCCGGTCCAGGCGACCAGCGCCCAGCGGCGTCCCCGGGTGACCGGCGTGACATGATGAAGCGCCCGCGACGGGAAGAGTTGGGCGCTGCCGCGCGGCAGGGTGCGCAGGCAGCCGACCCGGTCCGGCACGATCTCCAGCTCGCCGCCCGCATAATCGTCCCGCTCCGACAGCTCGACCGACATCGAGATGCGGCGGCGCTCCTGCGCGTCGAGACCGGCATCGCTATGCCAGGTCTGGAAATGGCAGCCCTGGTCGTAGCGCAGGATCTGGACCGGCTCGGCGATCGGGCCGACCGGCAGCGCGAAGGCCTGCGCCGCGTCGGCGAACAGGCGATCGAGCCGGTCGAACAGCCACGCATTCGCGTCCGCGCGCGCGACCAGACAGGTCGGAACGTCGCGCTGGCTGCGGTCGACCGCGTAGCCGCCGTCGGCCCAGACCGGCGCCGCGTCGCTGCCCGCGCTCGACAAGGCGATGATCGCATCGCATTGCTCGTGCGTGAAAGCACTCGGGACCGCGAGATAGAAAGACGACATCGGCCGATCCTGACGGCAAAAAACGATCCGCTCAACTTCGCATCGAGACTTCAAGGAGACCAGAGATGAAGGCCGCGAACATCCTCGAGACGATCGGCAACACGCCGCACATCCGCATCAACCGCCTGTTCGGCGACGCCGAGGTCTGGGTGAAGTCGGAGCGGTCCAATCCGGGCGCCTCGATCAAGGATCGGATCGCCTTGTCGATGGTCGAGGATGCGGAGCGCTCGGGCGCGCTGAAGCCGGGCGGCACGATCATCGAGCCGACCTCCGGCAATACCGGCATCGGGCTGGCGATGGTCGCCGCGGTCAAGGGCTATCGGCTGATCCTGGTGATGCCGGAAAGCATGAGCCTCGAGCGGCGCCGGCTGATGCTCGCTTATGGCGCGCGCTTCGATCTCACGCCCAAGGAGAAGGGCATGAAGGGCGCGATCGCCCGGGCCGAGGAGCTGATCGCGGCGACGCCCGGCAGCTGGATGCCGCAGCAGTTCGAGAATCCGGCCAATCTCGAGGTCCACCGCCGCACCACCGCGCAGGAGATCCTGGCCGATTTCCGCGATGCGCCGCTCGACATGCTGATCACCGGCGTCGGCACGGGCGGCCATATCACCGGCTGCGCCGAGATCCTCAAGGCGGCCTGGCCGCAGCTGCAGGTGTTCGCGGTCGAGCCGACCCTGTCGCCGGTCCTGTCCGGCGGCGAGCCCGGGCCCCATCCGATCCAGGGAATCGGCGCCGGCTTCATCCCCGCGATCATGGACACGTCCCGGCTCGACGGCGTGATCCAGGTCGACCCGAACGACGCCAAGGAAATGGCGCGCCGCTGCGCGCGCGAGGAGGGAATCCTGGTCGGGGTCAGCTCGGGCGCGACGCTGGCGGCGATCAGCCAGAAGCTGGCGGAAATCGGCCCCGGCAAGCGCGTGCTCGGCTTCAATTACGACACCGGCGAGCGCTATCTGTCGGTGCCGGATTTCCTGCCGGAAGCCTGAGCCCACAGGCGGCGCGCGCCGCCGAACGCATCGAAATCATAGAACCGGCAGTGGCGGCAGGGCTGCCGCCTTGCCTAGGGGAGACGCATGAAAATCGCGATCCTGACACCCGACCCCGCCGACGACTATTTCCAGGGCCGCTGGACCGAGGTGCTCGCCCACCAGTCGGCCCCGCTCGAGCGCGCCGGCATGCAGGTGGAGGAGCGCGCCTGGGTCGATCCGGACCTGGCCGGCTTCGATCTCGTCCTGCCGCTCCTCGCCTGGGGCTATCATCGCGCCGGCGCGGCCTGGCGCGACGCGGTGGACCGCTGGGAGGCGAGCGGACTCAATGTCGCCAATCCGCCGAGCGTGCTGCGCTGGAATGGCGACAAGCTCTATCTCGGCCGGCTGGAGGCGGCCGGCGCGCCGATCGTGCCGACTCTGTTTGTCGACCGGCTCGGGCCCGACGACATGATGGCGGCGGCGGCGCGGTTTGGCACGGAGCGCCTGATCGCCAAGCCGCAGGCCTCCGCCTCCGCCTGGCAGACGATCCGCTGGTCACCGGGCACGCCGCTCGACGGCGGTCCGACCGGGCCGGCGATGATCCAGCCATTCCTGCCCGCCGTCCAGGACGAGGGCGAAATCTCGCTCTTCTATTTCGGCGGCGCCTTCAGCCACGCGATCCGCAAGCGGCCCGGGCCCGGCGATTTCCGCGTCCAGCCCGAACATGGCGCGTCGCTGACGCCGCACGACCCGGCCGAGGACGAGCGCGCCGCCGCCGACGCGATCCTGGCGGCGGTGGAAGAGCCGCTGCTCTACGCCCGGGTCGACCTGCTGCGCGGTCTCGACGGCGCGCCGGCGCTGATGGAGCTCGAGCTGGTCGAGCCCGACCTGTCGCTCGATCTCGATCCCGCCGGCGGGCGGGGGTTTGTCGAGGCGGTCCGGCGGGCGGCGAAATAGCCTCCCCTCCCTGCACGCAGGGAGGGGATTGAGGGGTGGGTACGTATCAAGTGGCAGTGCGCTGTTGATGACGCACCCACCCCCGGCCCCACCCAGCGTGCAGG
>JAYRLF010000562.1:0-1914 GCA_041905385.1 Allosphingosinicella sp. | reverse complement strand
AACCAGACCGAGGAAGATATCGCCGCCTTCATGCGCCGCCCCTGGGTGATGACCGGCTCCGACGCCTCCGGCGGCCATCCGCGCGCTTATGGAAGCTTCGCCCGCAAATATGCGCTCTATGTGCGCGAGCGGGGCGTCGTCAGCCTGCGCGACTTCGTCGAGCGCAGCACTTCGCTGACCGCGGACACGTTCGGGATCGTCGATCGCGGCCGGCTGCGGCCGCGCGCCTTCGCCGACATCGTCCTGTTCGATCCGAACAGTTTCGCCGCGCGCGCGACCTATGAGGCGCCGACCGAGCTGGCGACCGGAGTCCGGACCGTGATCGTCAACGGCGTCGTCGCGGTCGACAATGGCGCCCTGACCGGGGCCGCGGCCGGGCGCGGCCTGGCGCATGTGCCGACTGCCGGGTCGTGCAGATAGATTGGGATGAGCTTGAGTTCAGCCAGCGGAATCGCGTTGGAGTTATCAACCTGAAGCCATCGCGCTCTAGACGCGACACAGAGGGGGGAAGGATGAGCCGAGCAGGATTTCTCGCGGCGGCATTGGCGCTGGCGATCACGGCGTCATCGCCGGGCCAGGCCCAACAGGCGCCGCTGCTCCAGCGGGTCGAAGCCTCGCTCGCCGCCGCCCCGCCCGGCACCCGGTTCGGACTGCTGGTCATGACCGAGGATGGGCGCGAGCTGGTTGCGGTCAATCCGGACAGCCGCTTCATCCCGGCCTCCAACACCAAGATGCTCACCACGGCGGCGGCCTTCGCCAACCTGTCCGGCCTCGACCGGCCCGATGCGGCAGGCGGCGCCGCGGTGCGGCTCGAACCGATCGGTCGCGGCCATGCCGACGTCGTCCTGACCGGCCATGGCGATGCGCGCCTGTCGAGCGCGGCGGACTGCAGCGTCAATTGCCTCGCCGCGCTCGCCGATGCGGTTGCGGCCCGTACCCGCCGCGTCCGCAACGTGATCGGCGAGGACAGCCTGTTCCCGGACCAGCGGTGGAGCCCGGGAATGAGCTGGAACAACATCCAAAGCGCCTATGGCACGGCGATCTCGGCGCTGACGCTGGATGACAATGAGCTGGCGATGCGGGTCTCCCCGGGCGCGGCCGGCCGGAGTCCGGCCGTCGAGGTGCTGCCCTATTACGAGCTGGTCAATGTCGCGACGACCGTCGCCGGCGGCCCGACCCGGCTTCGGATCGACCGGATGCCGAACAGCCGTATCCTGCGCCTCAGCGGCACGATCGCGGTCGGGGCCGAGGTCGAGACGTTGCGGCTCGGCATCGACGATCCTGCTTTTTTCGCGGCCTGGCGGCTTCGGACCCTGCTTGAGGCGCGCGGGGTGCGGGTGACCGGCACGACCGAGGTCCGGCACCGGCCGTTCGCCGCGCTGGACGATCCGGCCCGCCGCAACGGCGCGCCGCCGCCGCGGCCGCCCGCGCCGGACGCGCTCGCGCGGCTGACGCCGCCGCCGCTGGCCGAGGACCTGACCACGATCAACAAGGTCAGCCAGAATCTGCACAGCGAGCTGATGCTGCGCCGGCTCGGCCTGATCGAGGGCACCGGCTCGATCGAGGACGGTGTCGCGAGGATCGCGGCGATGATGGAGCAGGCGGGCGTGCCGCGCACCGCCTGGGACCTTTCCGACGGCTCCGGCATGTCGACCTACAACCGGCTGTCGCCGCGAGCCGTCGCCGCGCTGCTGCGCTGGGCCTCGGCCCAGCCTTGGGGCGCTGCCTGGCGCTCGACCTTTCCGGTCGCCGGCGTCGACGGCACCCTCGCCCGCCGCTTCCGCGACACGCCGCTCCAGGGGCGGCTGTTCGCCAAGACCGGAACGCTCAATGCGACCAATGCGCTGTCGGGCTATTTCATCGCCGCCAGCGGCCGGACCCTGATCTTCTCCTTCTACGCCAATGACGTTCCCG
>JAYRLF010000123.1:9811-10246 GCA_041905385.1 Allosphingosinicella sp. | reverse complement strand
TCCGCCACCGAGCTGGGCGCGGCCGCAGTCGGCGCGGCGGTCGAGCGGGCGGGCGTGGCGCACGAGGCGATCGAGAAGATCTACATGGGCTGCGTGCTGCCGGCCGCGCTCGGCCAGGCGCCGGCGCGCCAGGCGGCGCTGAAGGCAGGCCTGCCGCGCCATATCGAGGCGACCACGGTCAACAAGATGTGCGGATCGGGCATGCAGGCGGCGATCATGGCGGCCGACTCGATCGACGCCGGCTCGGCCGACATCATCCTTGCCGGCGGCATGGAGAGCATGACCAACGCGCCCTATTTCCTGCCCAAGCATCGCGGCGGCGCGCGAATCGGCCATGACAAGATCGTCGACCATATGTTCTTCGACGGGCTCGAGGACGCCTATGAGCAGGGCCGGCTGATGGGCAGCTTCGCAGAGGAATCGGCGCGCGACTAT
>JAYRLF010000123.1:3769-9801 GCA_041905385.1 Allosphingosinicella sp. | reverse complement strand
GAGGCGCAGGACGATTATGCGATTCAATCGCTGACCCGGGCCCAGAAGGCGCAGGCCGAAGGCTGGTTCGACCGCGAGATCGTCGAGGTCGAGATTGCCGGGCGCAAGGGTCCGACCATCGTCGACCAGGACGAGCAGCCCGCCAAGGGCGACCCCTCCAAGATCCCGTCGCTAAAGCCCGCCTTCGCCAAGGACGGCACGATCACCGCGGCCAACGCCTCGTCCATCTCCGACGGGGCGGCGGCGATGGTGCTGACCCGGGCAAGCGTCGCCGATCGGCTCGGCCTCGCGCCGGTGGCGCGGATCGTCGGCCATGCCGCGCATGCGCACGAGCCGGCCAGGTTCACCACCGCGCCGGTCGGCGCGATGCGCAAGGCGCTGGACCGCGCCGGCTGGGCGATCGGCGACGTCGACCTGTTCGAGGTCAACGAGGCGTTCGCCTGCGTGGCGATGATCGCGATGCGCGACCTCGGCATCGGCCACGACGTGATCAACGTCCATGGCGGCGCGACCGCGCTCGGCCATCCGATCGGCGCGAGCGGCGCGCGGGTCCTCGCCACCTTGCTGTCGGCGCTCGAGACGCATGGCCAGAAGCGCGGCCTGGCGAGCCTGTGCATCGGCGGCGGCGAAGCGACGGCGATGGCGGTCGAGCTGGCCAATTAGGATGCGGGCCGCCGCGGCATCGGCCGGTCTGGCGCTCGCTCTGCTTCCGGCCTGCGCCGACGCCGTCTGCCCGCTGACCGGATCGCAAAATTATGCGCGCAAGGCCGAGCTGCCGGCTGCGGCGGTGGCGGCGCTCGGCTTTCCGATGGCGGAGCGCGGCCAGCGCTTCCAGGTCACCGACGTGATCATGCCGGGGCCGCGACTGCCGGCGACCCGGTTCATCTCCGCGCGGCGGACCGGCTGCACCATCGCCTTGCGCTACGAGCAGGGCGGCATCGCCCATAGTTACGAGACCGCGGTGCTCGAGCGGCGCGGCAATGCCTGGACGCTGGTGCGCCGGCGCTGATCGAAGCGGTTCGCACCTCGGTCGAACGATCGAGCCGGTCGCGATTGAAAGCCAATATGCGCCTCGCTTCAGGTGGGAGCGATCGGCATGATCATCTTTCTGGCGCTGGCGGCATTCGGGCAAGGCTCGGCGGGCGAGGACGAAGCGGCTTTGCGCGCTGCGATCGAGGCGGGCGCACGCGCCTGCGAGGCCGGGCGACCGGACGAGGTGGTACGCGCCTATGCGCCCGACATCTTGCTTCATTATCCCGGCGCGCCTGACCAGGATCTCGCCATCCTCCGCGAAGGCTATCGGCGGCTGTGCGCGGGCAGCGGCGACGGCACGGTCGCGACGACCAGAGCCACCTATGACGAGTTCCTCGTCTCGGGCGATCTGGCGGTCGTTCGGCTGACCTGGAGCACCCATCTTCGCGGCATGCCCGAGGGCGCCGTGCGCCGGCTGCGCGACATGCAGATCTGGCGGCGAACGCCCGAAGGCTGGCGCTTCGCGCGCGGCGTGCATTTTCCGTTACGGCCCTGAAACCTGTTCATCGCCGATTTTGCGCCCGTCGATTATGATGCGCGGCGAAGGAGCGGTGCATGTGAAAGTCGCCATGGCCATTGCCTTGGCCGTCGCGCCGAGCCCAACGCTGGCCCAGCTTGCGCCGGGCTTTTGTCACGACCTGCGCCTGGTCGTCGCATCGGCCGGCCAGAGCGCGCCGTTCGAGCGCGTCACCCGTCACGAGAATTGGCGGCGGTTCCGGCTGTTCGAGCAGTGCCGGCCCAATCGGTACGAGCCGGTCGATCGGGTCGCCTGCTCCTGGCGGCTGGGATCGACGCAGCGGATTGTCGAGGCGATGGCGGCGGAGGCCGCGCGCTGCCTGCCGCGTGCCCGGCGCGACGATGAAGGCGGGATCACCGGCCCGCAATTCAACGAGGCGCGCTTCGCGCTCGGGAACCTCGCCATTTATTTCGAACAGAGTGTCTCGGCACCCGACACGCTCGCGGACAGCGCGGCCGTCGTAATCGTGATCGACGAGGACGGGGACTAAGCCCCGACGATCTCCGCGACGCGCGCCGTCGAAGCGCGCTCCCCCGCCAGCGCCGCCACGAAGTCGTGGCGCCAAGCGAGGACGTCTTCGGTGCGGACGCTGTCGATCAGCGCTTCCCAGCGCCGGACGCGCTCGGGCTTGGGCATTTCCAGCGCGGCGCGGATCGCGTCGCTGATCTCGTCCTTGCTGTAGGGATTGATCAGCAGTGCGTCGCCGAGCTGGTGGGCGGCGCCGGCGAAGCGCGACAGGATCAGCACGCCCGGATCGGCCGGATCCTGGGCCGCGACATATTCCTTGGCGACCAAGTTCATGCCGTCGCGCAGCGGCGTCACCAGGCCGACGTCGGAGGCGCGGTAGAAGCCGGACAGGCCTTCGCGCGGATAGCCCTGGTTGACGTAGCGGATCGGCACCCAGTCGACATGGGCGAACTCGCCATTGACCCGGCCCGACAGCTCGTCGAGCCGCTCGCGGATCGCCTCGTAGGTGTGGACCTCCTCGCGCGACGGCGGCGCGATCTGGAGCAGGGAGACGCGGCCGCGCCATTCCTCATTCTCCTCGAGGAAACGGCGATAGCCGAGGAAGCGCTCCTCCAGCCCCTTGGAGTAATCGAGCCGGTCGACGCCGATGATCACCTTCTTGCCCTCGGCGCTGCGCTTCAGCGTCTCGAAGGCGTGATGCGCATCCTCCTTGTCGAGGACGTTCTCGAACTCGTTGACGTCGATCCCGATCGGGAAGGCCGCGGTCTTCACCCGCCTGTCGCCGATCTGGATCATGCCATCCGGCTCGACCGTGCCGCCGAGCTCGCGCTCGATATAATGATGGAAGCTCTCGAGCCATTCCTCGGTCTGGAAGCCGATCAGATCGTAGGCGAGCAGCGATCGGACGAGCCGCTGATGGTAGGGCAGCGATACCATCAGCTTCTGCGGCGGCCACGGGATGTGGAGGAAGAAGCCGAGGCGGTTCTCGAGGCCGCGCTGGCGAAGCTGCTGGCCGAGCGGGATCAGATGATAATCGTGGACCCAGACGAGATCGTCGGGCTCGATCAGGGGCGCCACCGTCTCGGCGAAGCGCTCGTTGACCCGTTCATAGCCGCTGCCGAAGCTGCGATCATATTCGGCGAGGTCGATCCGATAGTGGAAGAGTGGCCAGAGCGTCCGGTTGGCATAGCCGTTATAATATTCGTCGACGTCCTGCTCCTCGAGGTCGACGGTCGCGGTCGTGACGCCGTCCTCGCGGTGGAGGTTGATCTGGCCGGTAAACTCCTCGGTCTTCTCGCCCGACCAGCCGAACCAGAGGCCGCGATATTCGCGCAGCGCGGCCGCCAGCGCGACCGCGAGGCCGCCCTGCGCGCCATTGGCGCTGCGCGGCTTCGGCGTCGACACCCGGTTGGAAATGACGATCAGCCGGCTCATCGGACACTGCTCCAGGGCCGGGACAACAGCCCCGCGCAATTGATCAGTCCGACAAGCGAATAAGTCTGCGGATAGTTTCCCCACAATTCGCCGGTTTCGAAGTCGGTATCCTCCGAGAGCAGGCCGGCCGGAGTCAGGCGCTCCAACATCTTCGTATAGAGTTCGCGCGCTTCTTCGGTGCGGCCGACCATGTGCAGCGCCTCGATCAGCCAGAAAGTGCAGAAATTGAAAGCCGTTTCGGGCAGGCCGAAATCGTCCTCGGCGGCATAGCGCAGCATATGCTCGCCGCGCCGAAGGCCTTTCTCGACCGATTCGAACGTGCCGAGGAAGCGGCGGTCGCTCGCCTCGAGGAAGCGCATGTCGAGCAGCTGCAGCAGACTCGCGTCGAGCTCGTCGCCGCCGAAGGTCGCGGCGAATCGGGTCTCGCCCTCGAGCCAGGCGCGCTGCTCGATCGCCTCGTGGATCGCATCGGCCCGCTCGCGCCAGAGCGCCGCTTTCTCCTCGAGCCACAGCTCCTTGGCGATATTGGCCAGGCGATCGCAGGCGGCCCAGCTCATCACCGCGCTATAGGTGTGGACGCTGGTGCGGGTGCGGAATTCCCAGAGGCCAGCGTCGGGCTGGTCGTGATTGGCCCAGGCGCGCTCGCCGACCCGCTCGAGCGCGTTGAAATCCTCCTCGGTCGCCTTGCGCAGAAGCCGCTCGTCGAAAAAGGCCTGGGTGTTGGACAGGACGATCTGGCCATATGCGTCGTGCTGGACCTGGGTGTAGGCGGCATTGCCGATCCGGACCGGACCCATCCCGCGATAGCCGGCGAGCGCATCGGCCATGCCCTCCTCCAGCTTCGGCTCGCCGGAGACCGCGTAGAGCGGCTGGATATGGCCGGCCTTGGCCTCGTCGACGATGTTGCGCAGATAGGAGAGATAGTTTTCGAGCACGTCGAGCGCGCCGAGCCGGTTGAGCGCCTGGACGGTATAATAAGCATCGCGGATCCAGCAGTAGCGATAGTCCCAATTGCGGCCGGAATCGGCGGCCTCCGGAATCGAGGTCGTCATTGCGGCGACGATCGCGCCGGTTTCCTCATGCTGGCAGAGCTTGAGCGTGATCGCCGCGCGGATCACGACCCTCTGCCATTCGAGCGGGATGGCGAGGCCGCGCACCCATTCGCGCCAATGGTCGGCGGTCTGGTGCAGCATCATCGCCAACACCTGGTTGACGTTGCCGACGAAGGGCTCGTCCGGCCCCAGGAAGAAATGGAGCGACTGCTCGACCCGGAAGGGCCGGCCCTCGAGAATGTGGCCGACCGGCGCGTCGGTGGTCAGCCGCAGCGCCTGCGGATCGAGCAGGAAGCGGACATGGTTGGTGCCGTTGGTCCGCTCGGCGTCGCGCGCGCCCCAGCCTGTCGCCGGATTGAGCCCGACCTTGAGCCGCGGCGCGCCGCTGATCGGCCGGACGATGCGGATGAAGGCGACCGGCCGGTACATGCGGCCCGAGCGCTCGAAGCGCGGGCAGAAATCATAGACGTCGACGGCGCCGCCCTGGGCGTCGGTCAGACGCGTCACCAGGATCGGCGTGTTCTTGAGATAGCGCTGCTCGGCCGAAATCTGGTCCTCGAGGCTGAGTCGCCACTCGCCACGCGGCATTGCAGCGTCGCCCTTTGGCTCCAGCAAGGAGCAGAAGAGGGGATCGCCGTCGACCCGCGGCTGGCAGGCCCAGACGAAGCCGCCGGCTTCGTCGATCAAGGCGCTGACCTGGCAATTGCCGATCGGCCAAAGATTGAGGTTCTTCATGCGATCGATCCCAGCCAGGCAGCGACGGCCCCGACCGAGTCGAGCCGGTAGACGGCCGCGGTCTCGCGCACCTCTCCCACCAGGATTCCCGCCCCGCCGAGGGCGGCGGCGGCCTGGAAGCCATGCTCGTCGGTCAGGTCGTCGCCCACGAACACAGGACGCGCGCCATGGAATTTCGGTTCCGTCATGAAGGCCTTGAGCGCGTCGCCCTTGGTCGCGCCATCGGGACGAAGCTCGACCACCATATTGCCGCGCTGGACGGCGAAGCCGCGCGCCCTGGCCAGCGCGGTCATGAAGGCGTCGGCGCGCTCGGCCTGGCGCGGCGCACGGCGATAATGGAGCGCGATTCCCGCCGGCTTCTCCTCGACCAGGAGGCCGTCCGCCGCCGCGGCGAATCGCTCGACCGTTTCGCGGACATCGTCGAGGCCGAGCGGGACGCTGAGCGGCAGCACCGTGCCGTCGGCGAGCTTCAGCTCGAGGCCGTGCGAGCCGGAAAAGGCAATGCCGTGCAGCGGCAGATGCTGCTCGAGATCGGTGATCGAGCGGCCGCTGACGATGGCGAGCCGGCCCTCGAGCCGCTGGCGGATACGCTCCAGCATCGGCGCCAGCCCGGCCGGCACCTCGATCGCATCGGGCGCGTCGGCAAGCTCGACCAATGTCCCGTCGAAATCGAGGAACAAGGCGGCGCCATCGAGCAGTCCTGCGGGGGGCGGTCCGAGACTGGCCATGGCGACGCGTTGGCGATGTTGAGACGGAATCTCAAGTGGAAGGCGGCGGACGGTGGCCTGCAGTCG
>JAYRLF010000123.1:0-3759 GCA_041905385.1 Allosphingosinicella sp. | reverse complement strand
CCCCTCCCTGCACGCAGGGAGGGCTGGGGGTGGGTTAGTTTCCGGAAAAGTCATGCCGGTGGAGACCGACCCACCCCTAACCCCTCCCTGTACTCAGGGAGGGGAACCTTCCTCAATCCACGTCTTCGTTTCTCGCGACGCCCCAGATCGTGTCGATGCGAATGAAGCCGTTGCGGCCGTGCACGTCGAAATGGCACCAGCCGTCGGCGCAGCGCGAGATCCGCCCGACCACTCCGGGTTCGGCGCGGAAGCGGACAGCCGAATTGCTGTTGGGCTCCTCGTGCATGGCCTGCGGCGCGTTGCCGCGGACGATCGCGGTGCGCTGGTCGGAGAGCAGGCTCACCAGCATCCAGCCGCGGGTGCCGTCCGGATCCTCGATCCGGCGCCAGTTCTGATAGACTTCGACGACGCGGATCGGCAGGTCCGCCCGGCGATAGAGCCAGGTGCCCGGGAAATTCCGGCCCGGGCCGGTGCGCATCATCGCCTGGCCCGAGGCGATCGAGGCGAAATAGGGCGTCTGCCGCTGGCGCTGGGCATGCGCCGCGCCGACCGCGACTGTTGCGGCGGCGGCCGCGAGGACGGCGACTCGTGCGATCATGGTCCCTCCACCGGCACTCAAAAGATCGTGAACATGGTTCGTTCCGCGACCGACGGATCACGGGAATACCAGCCCGGCATGGTGTAGCGCACGCCCTTTGCGACGGCGGTGACTCCGTGCGGGCTCTCGGCGCTTCCGCGGAAGCCGATCAGCATGCCCGCGCGCGGCTTCAGCCGGCAGTCGGCATAAGGGAAATAGATCTCGCCGCCTTCGAAATCATCGTTGAGATAGACGACGCTGGCAAACTCGCGGTGGGGCGTGTTGTGGCGGCTGCCGTCGGGATGGGCGTTGTCGACATGGACCGGCATCGACCGTCCCTCGTTCCAAAGCACCAGTTGCTGCGAATCCGAATAGAGCCGCTCGACGATGCCGAAATGCTCGGCGATCCGGTAGGCCGCCGCGAAACGCGCCTGCTGCATGACCGCCTTGGCGCGGTCCGCGCCCGGATCCACATCGTCGAACCAGAGCACGCGCTCGTCCCAGAAGCTCTCGCCGTCGGGATTGGCGGCGAGCTTGCCGACGCTGGCGTCGAAGGCGTCGCGGATCAGCGCGCATTGCTCGCCGGTCAGGAAATCCTCGACGACGAGCAGGGCGTCGCTCGAGGCCGGTTCGACCAGAGGCAGCTCTTCCGGCGCGCCGTTCCACCAGCCGGTGACCCGGGTACTGACGATCCCGTCGGGCACCGCCTTGCCCGACGGAACCACGATCGCCGAAGATTTGGCGGCGGGCATGGCGGCCTCCTTCTTCTTCGCTGCGGGAGCGCTGATCTCGCTGACCGTCGGACCGCCTTTGCGCAGGTCGATCGGGTCGGCGAGGCGCATCTTGTGGGTGTGGCGGGGCGCCTCGAAGCCGTCGGCGAGCTGGCCCCGGAAATATTCGCGGCCCCAGGCGGCGGTCTTGGCCGGCTTGCCGCCATTGGCCGGCGCCGCGCGGCTGACCTTCTGCTCTTCCATCAGCTGGCCGCGGCGGGCGGCGAAGGCCTGCTGGCGCTCCTTCAGCCGTTCCTCGGCGGAGATGTCGGCAATCTCGAAGCGGACCTCCTCGAGCGAATCCTGGCGGACCGGGAAGAGGTGGCAGAAGGGTGTGCCTTTCGGCAGCTCGTAGCGGCCCGGCCGGGTCACCTGCCAGTTCATCGTGAACGGATAAGGCAGCCAGTCGGTCTCGATCACGCCGGTCAACGGGGCGAGACCGTCGAACGGCAGGTTGAGCGGACCGGTGGCGAGAAGCGACCAGCCCGGCTCGGTCCGGAAGATGTAGCCGGTGTGCATCGTGACGATGCCGCGCGAGAAGTTCGAGGCGGCGAAATGCTCGAACAACGGATAATCCTCGCCGGTCGACACGATGAGGTCGGTGGTCGCCATGCCGCCATTCCACTCGACGACCAGGTCGCAGGGGCTGAGCACCTCCCAGCCGAAGGTATTGGAGATAGCGAGCGGCAGGCAGCGATAGGCGTGCCGATCCTGGAAGGCGTCCATCCAGTCGCGGTCGGCCGGCGCCGGCCGGATCACCGGCGCCATCGGCCCGTATTGCAGCGCCCTGAGGATCAAGCGGACGTCCCCTCCCCGGCCTTCCTCAATCCCCGGTCTGGATGCGTTCGACCAGCTGCTGCACGGTCGGCACGAAGCCGTTCGAGTAGAAGGGGTCCTTCTTGAAGCGGAAGGCGGAGTGGCCGGCGAACATCAGATTCTGCTCGACCGGGCCGCCATGGGCGATGTCCTGGAGCGTCTTCTGGATGCAGAAGCTGCGCGGATCGGCGAGCCGGCCGGTCGTGTTCTTCTCATTGTCCGCCCAGGACGAGAAACCGCATTGCGACAGGCAGCCCATGCAATCGGCCTGATCCTTGCGGATCATGTGCTTTTCTTCGGGTGTGACGAAGACGAGCGTCTCGTCCGGAGTCTTCAGCGCCTCGGTGAAGCCCTGCGCATACCATTCGCGGGCATGGAGCAGATCGCCCTTGGTCACCCAGTAATTCTTCTTGCCCATCACGCCGACGTCGAGCTGGAAGGCGTGGTCGCCCAGCGCCTCCTTGGTGAACGCGATCTGGCGGTGCGAGCGCGCCTCGAGGTTGCGCAAGAAGGGATTGCGGACCGCCGAGGAATAGAAGCCGGTCGGCGAGAAGCGGTGGAGGAGGACGTCGCCCTCCTCGAGCGTCATCAGCCGCGCCTTCCATTCGTCGGGGATCGGGCTTTCCTTGGTGAGCAAAGGTCGGGTGCCGAACTGGAAGGCGATCTGCCCCAGCTCGTCATTGTCGATCCAATGCTCCCATTCCTTCAGGTTCCAGACGCCGCCGGCCATGACGATCGGCAGGCTGTCGGGAATGCCGTTGTCGCGCATCGTCTGGCGGAGGGCCGCGACCCGCGGATAGGGATCCTGCGGCTGCAGCGGATCCTCGGCATTGGAGAGGCCGTTATGCCCACCGGCCAGCCAGGGATCCTCATAGACGACCGCGGCGAGCCATTCGGCCGCCTTGTGATAGGCACGCTTCCAGAGCGCGCTGAAGGCGCGCGCCGAGCTGATGATCGGCAGATAGGAGACGCCGTAGGACGCGGCGATCTCGGAGAGCTTGTAAGGCATGCCGGCGCCGCAGGTGACGCCCGAGACCAGCCCCTTGGTCCGCTCGAGCACGCCGTGCAGGACGCGCTGGGCGCCGCCCATCTCCCACAGCACGTTGATGTTGATCGCGCCGCGGCCGCTGGCGATGTCATAGGCGCGCTGGACCTGCTGGACGGCGCCGTCGATCGCGTAGCGGATCAATTCCTCGTGCCGCTCGCGGCGGGTGAGGGCGTGGTAGATCTGCGGGATGATCCGGCCTTCGGGATCGTAGCTGTCGGCATTGACCGCCGACACGGTGCCGATGCCGCCGGCGGCGGCCCAGGCGCCCGAACTCAGATGGTTGGTCGCCGCAACCCCCTTGCCGCCCTCGATCAGCGGCAGCACCTCACGCCCCGCATAGAGGATCGGCTTCACGCCCTTGAACATCGTACCTCCCGAACAGAAAAACGAGCCTATAGGGCCTTAAACAGGTGCACGCAAAAGATGCGTGCGTGTCGGTGGGACGGATTCCAAACTCTAGCCCCTCTCCTTTAGGGGAGGGGTTGGGGTGGGGTTCGGCGCCTGAGCCGATCCGACACTTCCGACGAGGTCAGGAGCGCCTTCGCCGG
>JAYRLF010000561.1:1251-1941 GCA_041905385.1 Allosphingosinicella sp. | reverse complement strand
ACGAGCTGGTCGGCCGGACCATCGACAGTTTCTTCGAGACGCCGCCGACCCGCGACGAGCTTCATTATTTCCTCGATCGCCTGACCGCGAACCCGACCGGGCGGGCATCGCGCGTGCGCGAGTATCGGGCGATCCGCAAGGACGGCATCCTGTTCGACGTCGATGCCGCAACCAGCCTGGTTCCGCTCGAGGTCGGCGCGCGTTTCCTTGTCGTGCTGCGCGACGCGACCGGCCGCAAGGAAGTCGAGCGGATGAAGTCCGAGTTCGTCTCGACGGTGAGCCACGAGCTGCGCACGCCGCTGACCTCGATCGCCGGCTCGCTCGGCCTGATCGCCGGCGGCGTTGCCGGGTCGATTCCGGACAAGGCGAAACGGCTGGTCGAGATCGCCCATGCCAATTCGGAACGGCTGGTCCGGCTGGTCAACGACCTGCTCGACATGGAGCGGCTCGAGGCCGGCAAGGTGAGGCTCGCGCTCGAATGGGTTCGGCTGGTTCCGCTGCTGTCGCGCGCGATCGACGAGATGCGTGGCTTTGCCGATCGCTACGGCGTCGACGTCGCGCTGGCCCCGACCGACGAGAAGGCGATCGTCGTCGCCGATCCCGACCGGCTCCAGCAGGTCTTCGTCAACCTGATCTCCAACGCGATCAAATTCTCCCCCGCCGGCGCGGCGGTCGAGGTCGAGCTGGTCG
>JAYRLF010000561.1:0-1241 GCA_041905385.1 Allosphingosinicella sp. | reverse complement strand
ATCTGCGTTTCGGATCGCGGCCCGGGCATCGACAAGGCCTTCCGAAGCCGGATCTTCGGCAAGTTCGCCCAGGCCGACTCGCCCGACGTGCGCGCCCGCGGCGGCACCGGCCTCGGCCTCAGCATCGCGCGCGAGATCGTCACCCAGCTCGGCGGTGCGATCGGCTTCGAGGATCGGCCGGGCGGCGGCACGACCTTCTTCGTCGACCTGCCGGCGGTGAATGATGAGCTCGCGGATCCCGCGCCTGCCGATGCGCTGGGCGACCTGCCGGCGATCATCCATGTCGACGATGATCCGGACACGCTACGGCTGGTCGCCAGCGCCTTCGAGGGCAAGGCCGAGATCCTGTCGACGCCAAGTGTGAGAGAGGGCCTCGCCGCGCTCGACCGCGGCCGCTTCGATGCCGCGATCCTGGACATCGAGATGGCGGACGGATCGGGGCTCGATCTCCTGCCGCGGCTGCACGAGGCGCCGGCTCCGATCCCGATCATCGTCTACAGCGTCCACGAGCCGGATTCCTCGCTGCCCGACGCGGTCGACGCGGTGCTCGTCAAATCGCGGGCGACGCTCGATCAGTTGGTCGCCGAGACGCTGGCGCGGATCGGCGGGCGGCGGAAGGACGATCGATGACGGTCCGTATCCTCTATGTCGACGATGACGACGATCTCCGGGAGGTCGCGACGCTATCACTCGGCCTCGACCCGGATTTCGAGGTCCGCGATTGTCCGTCCGGCCTGGACGCTGTGGCGACATTTCGCAGCTTTCGCCCCGACATCGTCCTGCTCGACGTCATGATGCCCGGCATGGACGGCCCGGCGACCCTGCAGGCGCTGCGGGCGAACGGCCTTTCCGAGGAAGCGATCGTCCTGTTCATCACCGCGCGCGCCCAGAGCACCGAGACCGGACGCCTGCTTGCGCTCGGCGCTTCGGGCGTGATCGCCAAGCCGTTCGATCCGATGACGCTGGCGTCCTCATTGCGCGCATTCCTGCCGCAATGACCGCGCCCGAAGATCGCCTGGCAGCGTTGCGCGATCGGTTCCTGGTGCGCGCGGCGGACGACCTTGCAAGCCTTGCCGAGGCCGATGAGGCGACGACGCGCCACATCGCCCACCGCCTAGCCGGCACCGCCGGGACGTTTGGGTTTGCCGACATTTCGGAGGCCGCGATCCAGCTCGACGAATGTGCGGGCGATGCGGCCGAGTTGGCTCGGCTGCGCGAAGGCCTGTGCGCCGCGCTCACGG
>JAYRLF010000560.1:0-1952 GCA_041905385.1 Allosphingosinicella sp. | reverse complement strand
CCCCGGGCGGCTGCGGCGCGCTCCGGCTCGGCGCCGAGCTGGTGGCGCGGGCCAATCCGAAGGCGCGGATCCTGGTCGGCGAGCCGACCTGGCCGAACCATCAGCCGCTGATCGGCTGCGCCGGCGTCGAGATGGTTTCCTATCCCTATTACGACAAAGCCAGCACCACGATCCTGTTCGACTCTATGGTCGATGCGCTGAACGGCGCGGAGCGGGGCGACCTCGTCCTGCTCCACGGCTGCTGCCACAACCCGACCGGCGCCGACCTCGACATGGATCAGTGGCGGACGGTCGCCGAGCTCGTGGCGCGGCGCGGCCTGATCCCGTTCGTCGACCTCGCCTATCAGGGCTTCGGCGACGGGCTCGAGCAGGATGCGGCCGGAGCCCGGCTGGTAGTCGAGGCCGCCGACCAGGCCCTGCTCGCGCAGAGCTGCGACAAGAATTTCTCCTGCTATCGCGACCGGCTCGGCTCGCTCTGGGTCAAGGGCTCGAGCGCGGAGGGCGCGAAGGTGGCATTCGGCAACCTGCTCAATCTCGCCCGGACGATGTGGTCGATGCCGCCCGACCATCCGGCCGCGGTGGCGCGGATCATCCTCGACGATGCCGAGCTTCGCGGACTCTGGGAATCCGAGGTCGAGGCGATGGGCGCGCGCATCCGCTTGCTGCGCGACCGGCTCGCCGCCAGCGACCCGCGCCTGGCTTATGTCGCGCGCCAAAAGGGCATGTTCTCGATGCTGCCGCTGAGCCCCGCCCAGGTGCTCGAGCTGCGCGAGAGCCACGGCATCTACATGGCCGGATCCGGCCGGTTCAACGTCGTCGGCCTGTCCGACGAGAATGTCGGCCGCTTCGCCGCGGCGGTTTTGGAGAAAATGGATGGCTGACGCTTCGGTCCGCGAGCGCAAGACGAAAGCAAGCGCCGAGTCTCGCGCCTCGCGGACCGATTGGAAGCATATCGCCAGGCTCGTCCACATCAGTCGGGAGATGGACCGGCTCGAGGAAGAGGAGCTCGTCCCGGCGCGCAAGGTGCTCTACCAGTTCAGCGCCCGCGGCCACGATCTGGCCCAGATCCTCCTCGGCAGCCGGCTCACCCATCGCCACGACGCGACCTGCGGCTATTATCGCTCGCGGCCGATGCTGCTGTCGCTCGGCGTTCCGCTCGAGGACGCGCTCGCTTCGGGCATGGGCCGGACCGGCGGCTATTCGGACGGGCGCGATATCGGCGTCGTCTTCAATTATCCCAATCCGAACGGCGCCCCGGCTTTGCCGATGTCGGGCGGGGTCGGCGCCCAATATACGCCGACCGCCGGCTGGGCGCAGGCGATCACTTATTATCGCGATGTGCTCGGCGACCGCGCCTATGACGGTGCGATCGCGGTCGTGCTCGGCGGCGACGCCTCCTGCGCGACCAACGGCTTCTGGTCGGCGCTGACGATCGCGACGACCCAGAAATTGCCGATGCTCTTCTATGTCGAGGACAATCAGTACGGTATCTCGGTGCCCTCGACCTTCCAGACGCCGGGCGGCGACATCGCCAAGAATCTGGCCGGCTTTTCCGACTTGAGGATCACGACCGGCGACGGCACCGATCCGGCCGAGGCCGAGCGGCTGATCGACGAAGCGGTCGCCTATGTCCGCGCCGGCAAGGGCCCGGCTTTGCTGCGGCTGACCGTGCCGCGGCTGCAGGGCCACAGCTTCCAAGATACCCAGACCTACAAGTCGGCCGAGTTCGTCGCCTCCGAATGGGCGCGCGATCCGCTGCCGAAGCTGAAGGCGCATCTGGTCGGCCAAGTGATGACCGAAGCTGAATGGGAGGCGATCGGGCTCGAGGCGGCGGCAACGGTCGCGGCGGCGCGGGCTGAGGCGGAATCGCGCGATGCCGCCGATCCGGAAAGCGTCACCGCCAACGTCTTCTACGAGGGCGCGATGCAGCTGCAGGGCGGCCAGTGGACCAA
>JAYRLF010000122.1:8098-10404 GCA_041905385.1 Allosphingosinicella sp. | reverse complement strand
GTGACCTATTCGCTCGCCTTCATGACCCTGCTGGTGGTCGCCCTGAGCCTGATCCGGCCGATCATCGGCACCGACGTGCCGGCCGTGCTGATCCTCACCTTCGTGCCGCCGCTGCACATGTACAAGCAGCTCAAATATGCCTACGGCCTGCGCCGCTTCAGCGCGATCTGGCGTACCTTCGTGCTGCTCTGGTTCGCCACGATCGCGGCGACCCTCTACTTCCTGCTGCTGCTCTCGATCGGCGCAATGGGGTAGCCTGACCTCCCCTCCCTGGAAGGGAGGGGATTGAGGGGTCGGTGCGCGCGCCAGCGCGCCCTCTCTCTGGCAAATCTCTGTATTCGGAGCTTCGCTCCGAACCCACCCCTAACCCCTCCCTGTTAGGGAGGGGTAAGAGGATTTACGCCCCCGCCGCCGCCGGGCCGCCGATGCCGCCGCGCGGGCGCTTGGTGCTCGGGATCGAGCTGCCTGCGGCCGGGGTGGGGGTCGAGCGGTCGCTCGGATTGTCGCGGCCAATATCCTCGCCGCGGATCGCCCGCTTCGATTCCTCGCCGGTCAGCGTCTCATATTCGAGCAAGGCGTTGGCGAGCCGGTGCAGCTCGTCGAGATTGTCGGTCAGCACCGTGCGCGCGGTCCCTTCCGCTTCCTCGATCAGGCGGCGGACCTCCTGGTCGATCAGGCGGGCGGTCTCCTCGGAGACGCTCTGGCTGCGGGCGACGCTGTGGCCGAGGAACACCTCTTCCTGATTGTCGCGATAGCGCAGCCAGCCGAGCTTCTCGCTCATGCCATATTCCATCACCATCGCGCGGGCCATGTCCGTCGCCTGCTGGATGTCGTTGGAGGCGCCGGTGTTGAGCGAGTCGATGCCGTAGATGAGCTGCTCGGCGATGCGGCCGCCGAAGCAGAGCGCGAGGCGCGCCTTCATCTGCTTCATCGACATCGAATAGCGGTCGCGCTCGGGCAGGTTCCAGGTCACGCCCAGCGCGCGGCCGCGCGGGATGATCGTCACCTTGTGCAGGGGATCGCAGCCGTCGACGTGGAGCGAGACGAGCGCGTGGCCGGCCTCGTGGAAGGCGGTCGCCTTCTTCTCTTCCTCGGTCATGACCATCGACTTGCGCTCGGCGCCCATCATGACCTTGTCCTTGGCGAGCTCGAACTCCTTCATCGCGACCAGGCGCTTGCCCATCCGCGCGGCGAGCAGGGCCGCCTCGTTGACGAGATTGGCGAGGTCGGCGCCGGAGAAGCCGGGCGTGCCGCGGGCGATGGTGCGCGCGTCGACGTCGGGCGCGAGCGGCACCTTCTTCATGTGGACGTTGAGGATCTTCTCGCGGCCCTCGATGTCGGGGCGCGGCACCACAACCTGGCGGTCGAAGCGGCCCGGGCGCAGCAGCGCCGGATCGAGCACGTCGGGCCGGTTGGTCGCGGCGATGATGATGATGCCTTCATTGGCCTCGAAGCCGTCCATCTCGACCAGCAGCTGGTTCAGTGTCTGCTCGCGCTCGTCGTTGCCGTTGCCGAGGCCGGCGCCGCGATGGCGGCCGACCGCGTCGATCTCGTCGATGAAGACGATGCAGGGCGCGTTCTTCTTGGCCTGCTCGAACATGTCGCGGACGCGGGATGCGCCGACGCCGACGAACATCTCGACGAAGTCGGAGCCCGAGATTGTGAAGAAGGGCACGTTCGCCTCGCCGGCGATGGCGCGGGCGAGCAGGGTCTTGCCGGTGCCGGGCGAGCCGACCAGCAGAGCGCCCTTCGGGATCTTGCCGCCGAGGCGGGCGAACTTGGTCGGATCCTTCAGGAACTCGACGATCTCCTGCAGCTCCTCGCGCGCCTCGTCGATGCCGGCGACGTCGTCGAAGGTGACGCGGCCATGCTTCTCGGTCAGCAGTTTCGCCTTGGAGCGGCCGAAGCCCATCGCGCCGGAGCCGGCATTCTTCTGCATCTGGCGCATCACGAAGAAGGCGATGCCGAGGATCAGCAGGAACGGCAGCGACTGGTAGAGCAGGATCAGCCAGAGCGAGGTCTGCGGCTCGGGCTCGGCGGCGAAGGAGACGCCGCGATTGCGCAGCCGCTCGACCAGATTCGGGTCGGTCGGCGGCGCGTTGGTGCGGAAGGTCTCGTTGTTGGTCAGGCGGCCGGTGATGACCTCCTTGCCGATGACGACCTGCTTGACCGAGCCTTCGTCGACCCGGTTCAGGAATTCGGAATAGGGCATCGCGTCGCGCGTCGCCGCGGTGCTGCCACCCATCATCTGGACGAAGACGACCAGGCCGAGCAGGATAGCCGCCCAGATCACCAGGCTCTTCATC
>JAYRLF010000122.1:0-8088 GCA_041905385.1 Allosphingosinicella sp. | reverse complement strand
AGCCGTTGCCAGGCTCCTTGTCGGAGCCGCCATTCGGATTGCGGTCGTCGCTCATGCAGATTTTTCCCTTCGCGCACCTAAAATAGGAGCGCGCTCGCGAAGCGCAATGTAGGGAAAATGCGTGAACGTGGCCTTACGGCGCAGCCGCGATGCAGGTCGTCGCCGATCGGTCCAGACTCTTGGGTTAACCGGATCGAAGCCAATCGCGACTAGAGCCCCACCAATCGGCTGGTTGCGTGCGCCGATTTGCAGGATTGAATCATGGCCACCTTGCCGTCGCGCCTGATCGGCGCCGTGTCTTATGTCGTCCGCGCCGAGGCGCGCTGGCCGGCGCCGTTCCGTGCGCGGCTCGAGCGCGTGGCGGCGCCCGACATGAAGGTATCGCTGCGCAACGTGTCGCGCTCCGGCTTCATGGCCCTGACACCGGACCCGGTGAAGGCCGGCAGCATGGTGACGCTCAATCTCCCCGTCGGTCCGCCGATCCAGGCCGAGGTGCGCTGGGCGTTCAACGACCGGATCGGCTGCCGGGTCGAGGGCCGGTTCGACAATCGCCAGATCGCCCTGCTGCTCGCTGGCGGCGCGCTCAACGCCTTGCTGAGTCCGGCCGGGATCCGCTTCATCGTCGTGACGGCCTGCATCACCATGTATCTGCTGGCCTGAGGGGCCGGCCTCTCAGCCTCCGCGGCGCGGCGGCGCCGTCTCGAAGCGCCAGCGCGGCCCACCGCTGCATTTGACGCCGGCCAGGGTCGCGGTCTCGCCCAGTGCGAGCGCCTTCAGCAGGCGGGTCACTTCCTCGCCGCGCGGCATCGCAGTCGCGCCGAGCTCCGCCAGGATCGCCAGCACCAGTCGTCGGCTCAGCTCCGCCGGCAGCCCGCCCGCATCGAGCAGGATCGCGCCCGCCTCCCGCGCGAGCCGCGCCGACCGCAGCTGCTCCACCGTCCAGGCGAGCGCGTCCTCGGCTTCGGCAAGAGCGGCGGCGCTGCGCGCGACCGGGCCCGGGTCGAGCCAGTCGCTTGCCGCCAGCGCCCGGCGCATCCGGACCCGGTCGAAGCGGCGATCCGCATTGCTGCTGTCCTCGACGGCGGCCAGGCCGGCCGCGCCGACGAGCTGCGCCAGCTCCCGATGCCGCCAGCCGAGCAGCGGCCTCGCCACCCGTTGGTTGACCGCGCGGATGCCGCTGAGGCCGGCGACGCCGGCGCCGCGGTTCAGGCGCATCAGCAGAGTCTCTGCCTGGTCGTCGAGATGGTGGGCGGTCAGCAGCCAGTCGACGCCCTCTTTTCTGCGCCAGTCCTCGAGCAAGGCATAGCGCACGCGCCGCGCCTCGGCCTGGAGGCTGCCGCTGATCGGCGCGACCGGGCGCAGGATCGCATGGGCGATGCCGAGGTCGGCGCAGATCGCGGCGACGTGGCGCGCTTCGTCGGCGCTTTCGGGCCGCAGCTGATGATCCACCGTCGCCACCTGGACATGGCCGGGAAAGCCGCGCGCGGCCAGCAGCAGCAGCGCGAGGCTGTCGGGACCGCCCGAGACTGCGATACCGATCCGTCCCGGCGGGGGGCCGGTCAGTGCCTGCAGGTCGCGACGGAAGCGCGCGATCAGGTCGGAATCGAGGGCTGGCTGGCTCATCGCGGCCAAGACTAGAGCAAAGACCGCGCACTGTTGAATCGGAAGCTGCGCGTCCTCGGCGTCGCGCGATCGGATCACTAGCGTATTTCTACCTAGGGATTTCCACGGCATCTCCCGGCAACCGCCGGACAAGCATGACGCACTACTGCAAACCGTTGGACAACCAAGGATTTCCCTCTTGCCTAACGATGTGCGGCTGGCCTGGCGTTTTGGGCCGAAGATCCTGATCCCCTTGGTTGCGGTCGTGCTGAGCGCGATCGCTTTGGCCATGTTCGGCCTCTATTGGTCGATCAGCCACAGCAACAGCGTCTCGGTGGAGCGGCAGATCCGCACCACGCAACGCGCGATGGACGACGTCACGGCGCGACTCGCCCTCGATCAGGAGACGATCGCGAATTGGGACGATCCGGTGACTCAGCTCGCGCGGCCGACGCTCGATTTTGCATGGCTTGACGAAAATACCGGCGACTGGCTCCACAATCTTTTCGGCCATGACCAGGTCTATCTGCTCGATGCGCGCGATCGGCCGGTCTATGCCAGCGTCGACGGCGAACTGGTTGATCCGTCACGCTTCAACCCGATCCGTCGCGACGTTGCGCGCATGATCGACACGATCCGCGGCCGCGTGTCCGAGCCCAACCGGCGATTCGATCGTCACCCCGGCCAGCGGCGCGCCGGCGAAGCCGTGCTGACGACGGCGGCGGTCACGCACGACACCCAGATCTCGAGCATAGCCGGCCGCCCGGCGGCGGTCAGCGTGATGCTGATCGAGCCGACGACCGCGGCTTTGCGGCAGCCGGGACGGGAGCCGATCGTCGTCAGCATCCGCTTCCTCGATCGCGCCTTCCTGACCGAGCTCGAGCGCCGCTATTTGATCGCGTCGCCGCGCTTTGCCCGGTCTTCGGTCGTCGCCGCCGGCGAGGAGCGTCTCGGCCTGGTCGACGAGCGCGGCCGGACGATCGGCTATATCTTCTGGAAGCCGGAATTGCCCGGCAGCCAGATCGCCAGGCTGCTCGTGCCGGCGACCATCGCCTTGCTGCTGGCGCTGATCGGGCTGATGGGCTGGCTCGCGCGGCGGCTGTGGCGCTCGACCGGCGAGCTGCAGGACACGTTGCTGCAGCTGCGCGCCAGCGAGGCCCAGGCGCAGCACCTCGCCTTTCACGACACGCTGACCGGCCTGCCCAACCGGGCGCTGTTCAACGATCGGCTCGATCATGCGCTGACTCGCGCCCGCCGCGGCCAGGGCCTGACCCTGTTCCTGCTCGACCTCGATCGTTTCAAGCATGTCAACGACACGCTCGGCCATCTCGCCGGGGATGCCTTGATTCGCGAGTTCGCGCTGCGGGTCACGGCCGTGTTCCGCGACTGCGACACGGTCGCGCGGCTCGGGGGCGACGAATTTGCGGTGCTTGCGCCAGACCTGGAACGGGCCGAGGACATCGAGCTGCTGTCGCAGCGGATCCTCGAGGCGGTCCGCGCGCCGTTCGAGGTGCTTGGCAATTCGGCCTTCGTCGGAGTCAGCGTCGGCATCGTCACCGCGCCGGAGGCGGGCCTCGACCGCGTCGACCTGATGCGCAAGGCGGACATTGCGCTCTACCGGGCCAAGGGCGAGGGCCGCGACTGCCACCGCCTGTTCTGCGACAGCATGGACGAGCAGATCCGGTTCCGCGGCGCGATGGAGGAGGATCTGCGGGCGGCGCTCGACAGCGGCGAGGGGCTCAGCGTCCATTACCAACCGGAAATGTCGGGCGAAGGCCGTTCGATCGTCGGTCTCGAGGCGCTGGTGCGCTGGAACCATCCCGAGCGCGGCATGATCCCGCCCGAGCAGTTCGTGCCGGTCGCCGAGGAAACCGGCCTGATTGGCCAGCTCGGCGAATGGGTGCTGAAGGAGGCCTGCACGGCCGCGCGCCGTTGGCCGGACCTGTTCATCGCCGTCAACCTGTCGCCGGTCCAGTTCCGCAGCTCCGGCTTCGCCGATCGTGCGATCGCGATCGTCAGGGAGGCGGGCGTCAAGCCGAGCCAGATCGAGCTAGAGGTGACCGAGGGCGTGCTCCTGGACGATGACGATCTCGTCCGCGCGGCGCTGGCCAAGCTCAGGGCCTCCGGCATCCGGATCGCGCTCGACGATTTCGGCACCGGCTATTCGAGCTTCTCCTATCTGCGCCGGTTCGAAGTCGACAAGCTCAAGATCGACCGCTCGTTCGTCCAGCATCTCGGCCATCGGGTCGATTCCGCTTCGCTGGTCGCGGCGGTGGTGACGATTGGCCATGCCATGGGCCTGACGGTGACGGCCGAGGGGGTCGAGACGAACGAGCAGCGCCAGTTCCTGACGGTCGCCGGCTGCAACCAGATGCAGGGCTATCTCTTCTCGCGCGCGCTGCCGCCCGAGGAGGTCGAGGCGCTCATTGCCAATCACGGCACGCGCCGCGCCGCCTGAACCCGCGCACTCGAGGAAAAGCATGATCACGACCCGCCTGTCATGGGCCGCCATCGCCCTTGCCCTGGCCGCGCCGGCTCCGGCCGCGGCGGCGACCTTGCCGAACGGCTTCAACCTGAGCGGCGAGGCGGGAATCGTGTCCGATTATCGCTTCCGCGGCATCTCCCTCTCCGAAGGCCGCCCGGCGGCCCAGGGCGGACTCAATCTCGAGCATGAATCCGGCCTCTACGGCGCGGTCTGGAGCTCGTCGATCGCCCGCTCGGAGGGCGGCGCCAATGCCGAGGTCGATCTGGTCGCCGGTTTCGCGACCGAGCTCGGCGGCGGCGTGGAGGCCGATCTGTCGGTCGCTTATTATCTCTACCCGTCCGATTCAGCGATCAGCTTCGTCGAGGCGAATGCGACGCTGTCGCGCAGCTTCGGCGCGGCGACGCCGCGGCTCGGGATCAGCTATGCGCCGGCCCAGGGGACGATGCGCGATTCGTTCGGCATCAAGCGCGACAATGTCCATCTCTTCGCCGGGCTCGAGCTGGCCGTGCCGGGCGCGCCGGTCACGCTCGACGGCCAGATCGGCTTCGAAAGCGGCTATTTCGACACCTGCGAGACCGGCGGAAAGGTCGATTGGCGGATCGGCGGAACCGTGGCGCTGCACGGGTTCAGCCTCGGCCTCCATTATACCGACAGCGACGCCATGCTGCGCGATGCGCGCGGCCGCGACCTGGCTGGCGCGACCGCGGTCGTCTCGCTCGGCTTCAGCTTCTAACGCCCGTTCATCCCGCATGAATGCGGCGGCAGGCACTGTCGCCGTAACGATTGTCGTGGAGGAATGTCCATGCGCCCGTCCCGACCCGTCAGCCGCCGCTCCTTCCTCGCCCGCGTCGCCGGCGGCAGCGCCGCCGGCGCGCTCGCCCTGGTCGCCGGCCCGGCCGGCGCCAGCCAGAGCGACAGCGACAGCGGCGAATTTGCCGATCCAGCCGGACAGGGGCGGGGGCGGACCGGACAAACCGACAGCGACAGCGGCCCGCGCGGCGATCCTGCCGGCTATGGCCGCGGCCGGACCGGCGTCAGCGACAGCGACAGCGGCGCCAATGCCGACCCGGCCGGCTATGGCCGCCGCCCGCAGACCGGCTGCACCGATTCCGACAGCGGCACCAATTCGGATCCTGCCGGCCGCGGACGGTGCCGGACCGGCGAGAGCGATTCCGACAGCGGCCCGCGCGCCGATCCCGCCGGCCATGGCCGCGCGCGCAGCGGGATCACCGACAGCGACAGCGGCCGATATGCGGATCCGGCCGGGCGCGGGCGCGGCAATCGGCGGTGCAGCGACAATGATCGCGGTCCCGACGCCGATCCCCCGCGCCGCGGCCGGCGCTGCGGTTAGATCGCGCGCTTCAGCGATATTTGAGGATGGCCGGCGTCTTCGGCTCGACCAGGGGCGCACCGCCGATCCGTGACGGCTTCGGCTTCGGCCGGTGCTCGCATTCATAGCCGTTGAGGATATTGTCCAGCAGCTCCGGCGCGCGGGCCAGCGCTTCTTCCTCGCCGTCGGCGACGACGACGAGCTCGGGCACGTCGGGCAGGGTCAGCATGACCTTGCCTTCGCCTTCATGGTCGAGCTTCGCCGGATAGGCGACCATCGCGCACTCCACGGATCCGGCCCGACAACGTGCAGGATGCGGATTCGGTCCGAATCGGCCCCTTCACAGCGCGTCGAGGTCGATCTCTTTGTTGCGGTCGAGCGGCCGGGCCTGGTCCGGCAGTTCATATTTGAGACCGCTGGCGCAGTTGAACAGCAACGCCCGTTCGTCGCGCGCAACCAGCCCGCTCGCGAGCGCGATCTGCCAGGCCGCGAGCGTTGCGGCCCCTTCCGGACAGAGCAGCAGGCCGTCGACCCGGGCGGCAAGATCGCGCGCGGCAATCGTCACGCTGTCTGGCACCGCGATCGCCGCACCGCCGCTCTCGCGCACCGCCTGCAGGATCAGGAAATCGCCGATCGCCTTCGGCACCCGAATGCCGGCGGCGATCGTGTGCGCATTCTCCCAGCGCGGGGCATGGTCGACGCCTTCCTCGAACGCCCGGACGATCGGCGCGCAGCCTTCGGCCTGGACCGCGATCATCCGCGGCCGTTCCGGACCGATCAGGCCGAGCGCCTCGAGCTCGGCAAAGCCTTTCCACATGCCGATCAGGCCTGTGCCGCCGCCGGTCGGATAGAAGATCACGTCGGGCAGCGACCAGCCGAACTGCACGGCGAGCTCGAGCCCCATCACCTTCTTGCCTTCGAGGCGATAGGGTTCCTTCAGGGTCGACATGTCGAACCATTTGCCGGCGGCGGCGCCCTCGGCGACGATCGCGCCGCATTGGTCGATCAGCCCGTTGACCCGATAGACCCGGGCGCCGTGCACACTCATTTCGGCGAGGTTGATCGCCGGCGTGTCGTCCGGGCAGAGGATGATCGTCTCAATCCCGGCGCGCGCGGCATAAGCGGCGAGCGCGGCGCCGGCATTGCCGTTGGTCGGCATCGCGATTCGTTCGACGCCGAGCGCCTTGGCCATCGACACCGCGGCGGCGATGCCGCGCGCCTTGAACGAACCGGTCGGCAGCCGTCCTTCGTCCTTGACGAGAAGCGCCGCGGGATCCGCGCCGGCGGCGGCCGCGGTTCGCGGCAGCGGCACGATCGGAGTCTCGGCCTCGCCGAGGCTGACGATGTCGGCGGCGCGCCGGATCGGCAGCAGCTCGCGCCAGCGCCAGAAATCGGCGGGGCGCGCCGTGATCGTCTCGCGGCTCAACGCGCTGCGGGCCGCCTCGAGATCGTAGCGGACGATCAATGGCTTCCCGGCCGGCGAGAGGCCGAGCAGCTGGTCCGGCGCGAACCGCTCGCCGGTCAGCGAGCATTCGAGATGGCTGACGAAGGTCGGGCGTTCGCCGGTGATATTGTCGTTCCAGATCATGGAAGCGTTCGAACCGGTCACGCGCACCTCATCTCATTCCCGGCCGACTGGGCATGGCGAGGCTTAGCGTCTTGCTTGTCCGATGACTCCCGATTTTTTTGGCGCGCTGCGCGCGCGAGATCGCAGAGACGCAGAGATGCAGCGTCCCTTGGTCGCTCGGCCGCTCTTTCGATGCTGTCCATGAGAAGAGGCGCTCCGCGCCTTGGGGAGACTCGGCTTCTCCGCGCCTCTGCGTCCTCTGCGTTCTCCGCGCGAAAAACCGGAAGTCAGACCCCGTCCCGCCACCTCGCAAAGAGGCCGGGGCTAGCGGTTGCTGCCCCCGGCCGCGCCGCAGCGTGCGTCGGTCCGCGCCTGCGGCAGGCGGGTGCGGAGGAAGTCGCGCATGTTCGGATAGACCTGCTCGAGCTCGTCATAGACGCGGCACGCCTCGGTCCGCCGGTTCAGCCGGGTCAGCGACTGGCCGAGGAAATAGAGGCTGTCGGCCGCCCGCTCGCCGCGCGCATTCTCCTGATAATTGGCGAGGAAGATGCGCGCCGCCGTCGCCGGCTTGTTGTCATCGAGATAGGCGCGGCCCTGCAAATTGCGCATCCAGCTGACCCAGCGGCTGCCCGCATGACGGGTCGCCGCCGCCTCGAGCGTCGTCTGCGCTTCGGCAAATTGGCGATTGTTCCAGAGCCGGTAGCCGGCATTGTAGGCCTCTTCGGCCGCATCGGCCGGTCGCGCCGCCGGCGGCGTTTCGGCGGGCGGTTCCGCGGGCCTGGACGGCGCCGGCTCGGGTGCGACGGCCGGCGGCGGCGTCGACACGGCCGGGCGGCCGGCGCCTTCGAGTCGGTCCAGCCGTCCCTGCAGCTCGGTCCGGAGCCGCGCGACCTGGTCCTCGAGCTGGCGGCTGCGATAGCCCTGCTCCTCCACCTGGCCGGTCAGCACCCGGAGCTGGGTTTCGAGCGCGTCGACCCGCGACACCAGATTGGCGAGCGCATCGCCCGATGTCCCGCCCGGCGCAGGCGCCGGCGCCTGTCCGCTGATCTCGGGCTCGACGAATTGGGCGCGCCCGCCCGGGAACACTCGCCTTTGCACCGCGCG
>JAYRLF010000559.1:0-1954 GCA_041905385.1 Allosphingosinicella sp. | reverse complement strand
GGCGATCCGATCGGCATGCCCGGCACGGCGAGGCCGGCGGCGTCGGGCCGCTCGGCCATCAGCCGCCGGATATCCTCGGCCGGGACATGGCCCTCGATCGCATAGCCGTCGATCGTCGCCGTATGGCAGGAGCGCAGGTCGTCGGGCACGCCATGCTGCCGCGCGGTCGGCGTCACATCCTCGGCCTCGACGACCCGGACCTCGAAGCCGGCGCGGCGCAGATAGTCGACCCACAAGGTGCAGCAGCCGCAATAAGGCGACTTCACCACCTCGATCGTCGCCGCCGCCGCCGATTGCACGCAGGCGAGCAAGGCCAGCGGCAATGCTCCGAGCAAGATCCTCTTTTTCACTGCACGCATCCTGTCTTCCTTCCGTTCAGAGATTCCGCACCGGTCAAAAGGCCATGTGCCGCATGCCGTGCGTCAGGGCGGCGCCGAGCCAGCCCTGGACCAGCAATGCGACGGTGAACAGGGACAAGATCGCCACCATCGCCCGGCTGTCGACCGAGTCGCGCCGCCGCCACGCCCAGAGCGCCACCGCCGTCCCGGCCAGGGCGAGACCGGTGCCGATCGCGCGGTGCCAGCGGTGGACCCAGTCCGGATCGTCGAGGGTGAAGCCGCCCGTGACCCAGCCGAGCAGGCCGGCGACGAGGCTCGCGCCGCCGGCGACGATGATCAGCGCCCGAATCAGCGCGATCCGCTCGCCCTGCCGGCGGGCGAGCGCGAGCGCGACCAGGGCGACCGGGAACAAGGCGATCGGGAAATGGACGGCGAAAGGATGGGTGCGGCCGACCCAGCTGACCAGGCGCTGCCGGAACGTCTTCGGACGCTCCATCTGCATCGTCACCGCCTGCTGCTCGCGCCGTTCATGGACGGCGCCGGGCGTCATCGCCGGCGCCGGAGCGTCGGTGGGGGCGGGTTGCTCGGCCTGCTCGCGCAGATGATTTTCGTGGGCGACGGCGGGAACGGATCCGGCCATCAGCGCCGCGGCCAGCGCCGCAAGCAGCAGGCGCCGCATCAGAACCATGCCCTGATCCCCAGCACCAGGCTCCAGCCGCCGGCATCCTCCCCGGCGAGCCGGCGGAAGTCGGCCGTGTCGCCGAAGGCGCGCTCATAGTGAACGCCGACATAAGGCGCGAATTCCGGAACGAACTCGTAGCGCAGGCGCAGCCCCGCTTCGGCGGTCGAAAGGCCGCCGCCGACCCGCAGCTCGGGCACGTCCTGGAGCGCGAGGTCGAGCTCGACGCGCGGCTGCAGGATCAGCCGCTGCGTGACCCTCAGGTCATATTCGCCTTCGAACCGGGCACTGACGTCGCCTTTCTCCGACAGGAAGAGAGCGCCGTCGACCTCGAACCAGTAAGGCGCAAGTCCCTGGATACCGAGCACCAGATAGGCTCGATCGGGTCGCGGCCGGAAATCGTAGCGAAGGCCGGCCTGCAGGTTGAACCAGGGGTCGATCGCGTGGCTCCACAGCGCCTGGACCTCGGCGCTTTCGACGCCTTCGCCGAAGGTCGCTTCGCCCTGGCTCTTGATCAGCAGCCGGTCGATGTCGCCGCCATACCAGAATTGGACGTCCTCCCAGGCGATGCCGTCGCGGCCGTCGCGGATCGCGAGCTCGAGCTGGTCGATCGAGAAACGGTGGCTCGGCATGCCGCCATGGGTGGCGCGCAATTCCTCGCGCGCGGCGGCGACGGCGCCGGCGCCGAACAAGGCGTCGGCGGCATGTTCGGGACCGGTCAGCGCGGCAGGCGGCGGTGGACCGACCGGTGGCGGCGGCGCCTCGGCCATCTGGTGGCCGGCATGCGGGTCGGCTGGCTGGGCGGTGCCCATGTCGTGCCCGGCGTGAGGATCCTGCCGGGGCTCGGCCGCTTGGCCATGCCCCGCATGCGGGTCCTGCTGCGGCGGCGCGGCCTGGCCATGCCCAGCATGAGGGTCGGGCTGGGCCTGGGCCGGCT
>JAYRLF010000121.1:0-10420 GCA_041905385.1 Allosphingosinicella sp. | reverse complement strand
GATAGCGCGAGCCGAGCAGCCATGCGAATTCCAGGAAGACGGTCAGGGGTACGAATGCGCCATCACGAAGGACCGACTCCGCCAGATCCGCTTGCATGGGGTCGTCCCGCATGACGAAACGCGCGAGGAGATTTGTGTCGACGGCCTTCACCAGTCGCCGCGCATGCCGCTCTTCGCCCATTCCTCGGCGATGGTCTGGTTCATCTCCTCGATCGTCACAACCGGCCCTTTGTAGCGGATTGTCTTCCGCAAGGCCGCCTTGACCTCATCGAATGAACGCTTGGTCGTGCGCCGCGGACGCAGGAGCATTCCGTCGTCGGTATCGATCACTTCGATCTCGGCCCCCGGCGCCAGCTGCCACTTGTCACGCGATGCCTTCGGCAGCACGACCTGGCCCTTTGATGAGAGTCGCGTTATCGCATTCATGAGTGTAAGATAAGTCTTACCGGCGATCCGTTCAAGCCGTCATATCAGCCGAAGCGAAGCCCGAGCAGCTCCAAGATCGCCTGGACCGGCGGAATTACGATCGCGGCGACGATGTTCGCGTCCGGCGCCAGCAGCGGCAGGATCACGATCAGGAAGATGACCAACGGGAAGCCGAAGCGGGCGAGCCGCGCATAGCGCGCGGCTGCCGGCCGCGGCAGCAGGCCCTGGACGACGTGGCCGCCGTCGAAGGGCGGGATCGGCAGCATGTTGAACACCGCCAGGAAGACGTTGATGACCAGGAAATTGACGAGATTGGCGAACAGGAATTCCCAGCCGATCCCGGCATCGGCCGGCGCGATGCTGCGCACCAGCGCCACCGCCATCGCCGCGATGAGGCCGAGCGCGAGGTTCATGCCCGGTCCGGCGAGCGCGACCAGGATCATGTGCAGGCGCGGATTGCGCATCCGGCGCGCGACCACCGGCACCGGCTTCGCCCAGCCGAACACCGGCGCGCCGCTCACCGCCAGCACCAGCGGCAGCGCAACCGTGCCGATCGGATCGACATGGCGGATCGGGTTTAGGCTGAGCCGGCCCTTGCGGCGCGCGGTCGGGTCGCCGAACGCGTTGGCGACCCAGCCGTGCGACACTTCGTGCAGCACGATCGCGAACACCAGGGGGATCAGCCAGCTGGCGATCTGGAAGGGCAGGCTGTCGGGGCTCAAGCGGTCGGCCACTCGCTGGCGAGGATCGAGAAGAGGACGGTGTCGCGGACATGGCCGGTCCAGGTGATCCGGTCGGCGCGGATCACGCCCTCGCGGGTTGCGCCCAACTTGGCCATCGCCGCCTGGCTGCGGCCGTTGCGGATGTCGACCTTGAACTCGATCCGGCGCATGCCGCAGTCGATCGCCCTGCGGATCATCAGATCCTTGACGATGCGGTTGAAGCCGGTGCCGCGCATCGCCGGCACGTAATAAGTGTTGCCGATCTCGAGCGCGCCGCGCTGGGGATCGATGCCGATGAAGCAACTGATCCCGACCAGCCGCGCGCGCGAGAAGAGCGCGAACCTGCGCCATCTCTTGAGCGACATGATCAGGTCGAAGCTGGCGTCGAAATGGTCGGGATCGAAGGAGGTGGCGTAGATCGGCCAGATGTCGAGATCCTCGGCGCAGGCCGCTTTGAGCGCTTCGCGGTGGATCTCCGCGAGCGGCTCGAGCCGGACCTCGTCGCGCGCCATCGCCGAGCCGAGGCACTCGAAGGCGTCAACTGCCTGCTCGCCCACCCTCAATCCTTCCTATTCGTCCGATTGGTCGAGATCCTGCGCCACCTTCGGGTCGCGCAGCAGACGATCGATATGGCTGCCCTCGTCGAAGCTCTCGTCGGCGAGGAATTTGAGGTCGGCGGCATATTTGGTGTTCACCCGGTGGGAGACCTCGCCCTTCAGATAGCGGACGTTGCGCTTCAGCGCCTTCAGCACCTCGGCCTCGTCGGCGCCGAGCAGGGGCTTCACGAACACCGTCGCATGGCGCAGGTCCGGCGACATCCGCACCTCGGTGACCGAGACGCTGTGGCTCGCCAGCACGTCGTCATGGACGTCGCCGCGCATCAAGATGTCGGACAAGGCGTGGCGGACCTGCTCGCCGACGCGAAGCAGGCGGACCGAGCGTCCCTCGGCGGTTTCGTTGCGGCGCATCAGCCCCGTCCTCCGGCAATGTCGCCCCGCAGCGCCCGGTTGGTGAACGTTCCGCGGGCGACCAGGTCGCCGTCGGCGTCGAACAATTCGGCCTCGGTGAAGACGATCGTCTTGCCGGCGGTGACGACACGGCCCTTGCCGACGAAGGCGCCCGGCCGCGCCGGCTTGATGAAGGAGACGGAGAAATCGATGGTCGGCGCGTAGACCGCGCCTCCGGTCATCGCGAACAAAGCCGGCCCTTGCGTGTCGTCGAGCATCGCGGCGAGGAAGCCGCCCTGGACGGTGCCGCCCGGATTGATGAAGCGCTCGTCGGCGGTGAAGCCGATCTCGATCGTTCCCGCTTCCGTGTCGACGTCGCGCAGGGTCCAGCCGAGCAGCTTCGACGCCGACGGCATTTCGAAATTGTCGAACACCGACGGCGGCGTCTTTCGCGCGCCGCCCGGAACCTGATCGTGCTGGGCCATCTCGCTCCTCAAGGAATCAGCAGCCCGACCGGAATGGCGAGCAGTCCCGCCAGCACCGTAGCCGCAAGCACGACCTCGAACAGGCAGCAGCCCAACGTTCCCGCCGCATCCGCGACGTCGTCCCCGTCGACCCAGCCGCCGGAGCGGCGTTTGCGCCTGACGCGGATCCGTCGCTTCGGCCTGTCCGTCAAAGCGTGCGCTCGCGCTCCTCGACCTCGAACGTCTCGAGGAAATCGCCGGCCTTGATGTCGGTCGTATTCTCGAAAGTGACGCCACATTCGAGGCCCGCGCGGACCTCCGCGACATCGTCCTTGAAACGCCGCAGCGAGGCGATCGCGCCATTATAGATGATGACGTCGTCGCGCATGATGCGGGCCTTGAGCGCCTTGCGGATATAGCCCTCGGTCACCAGCAGGCCGGCGGCCTTGCCGTGCTTGCCGGCCGAGAAGACCTCGCGGACCTCGGCGCGGCCGACCACCGTCTCGACGATCAGCGGGCCGATCTTGCCGGCCATGGCCGATTTCACCGCGTCGGTGAGGTCGTAGATGACGTCATAATATTGCATGGCGACGCCGTCGCGCTCGGCGATCTCTCGCGCCTTGGCATTGGCACGGACGTTGAAGCCGATGATCGGCGCGCCCGACGCCTTGGCGAGGGTGACGTCGCTCTCGGTGATTCCGCCGACGCCGGCGTGGAGCACGCGGGCGCGGATGTCCTCGTTCGAGATCTTGTTGACCGCGCTGACGATCGCCTCGACCGAACCCTGGACGTCGCCCTTGATGACGAGCGGGAACTCGATCGCCTGCTTGTCCTTGAGGGCGGAGAACATCGTGTCGAAGCTGGCCGGCGCGCTGGTCGTCCGCTTCTTGTCGAGCACGCCCTGGCGATAGGCGGCGACCTCGCGGGCGCGCGCCTCGTTCTCGACCACGGTCAGCGTGTCGCCGGCCGACGGCACGCCGGACAGGCCGAGCACCTCGACCGGGAAGCTCGGGCCGGCCTCCTTCACCTGGCGGCCATGATCGTCGATCATCGCCCGGACCTTGCCCGAGATCGGGCCGGCCACGAACACGTCGCCGACCTTCAAGGTGCCGCGCTGGACGAGCACGGTCGCGAGCGGGCCGCGGCCCTTGTCGAGCTTGGCCTCGACCACCGCGCCTTCGGCCGGACGGTCGGGATTGGCCTTGAGCTCGAGCAATTCGGCCTGCAGCCCGATCGCCTCGAGCAATTTGTCGAGATTGGTCTTCTTGAGAGCGGAGACCTCGACGTCCTGGACCTCGCCACTCATCTCCTCGACGATAACCTCGTGCTGGAGCAGCTCCTCGCGCACCTTCTGCGCGTTGGCGCCCGGCTTATCCATCTTGTTGATCGCGACGATCATCGGCACGCCGGCCGCCTTGGTATGGTTGATCGCCTCGATCGTCTGCGGACGCAGGCCGTCGTCGCCCGCCACCACCAGGATGACGATGTCGGTGACGTTGGCGCCGCGGGCGCGCATCTCGGTGAAGGCCTCGTGGCCCGGCGTGTCGAGGAAGGTGACCTTCGACTTGTCGGGCAGGCTGACCTGATAGGCGCCGATATGCTGGGTGATGCCGCCGGCCTCGCCGGAGACGACATTGGCGCCGCGGATCGCGTCGAGCAGCGACGTCTTGCCGTGGTCGACATGGCCCATGATCGTGACCACCGGCGGACGCGGCTTCAGCGTCTCGGCCGCATCCACGTCCTCGTCGGCCTGGATGTCGATGTCGGACTCGCTGACGCGCTTGATGTTGTGGCCGAACTCGGTGACGAGCAGCTCCGCCGTGTCCTGGTCGATCGACTGGTTGACGGTGACCGGCATGCCCATCTTGAACAGGGCCTTCACCAGATCGGCGCCACGCTCGGCCATGCGGTTGGCGAGCTCCTGGACGGTGATCGACTCCGGCACGACGACGTCGCGGACCTGCTTGGCGGACGGGCCGTGCTGCTGGTGGGCGCGCTTCTCCTTCTCGCGAGCGCGGCGCAGCGCGGCGAGGCTGCGGGCGCGGGCATCGCCCGAATCGTCGAGCGCCCGGGTGACGGTCAGCTTGCCGCGCTCGCGGCGATGCTCGTCGCGGCCGCGGGTCGGGCGGGCCGGCTCGGGCCGGCGCGGAGCGGGGCGGCCGGGCACGGGCCGGGCGTGGGCGGGGCGGCGCTCCTCGTCGCTTTCGGCGGCGCCGGCCGCGGGCTGCGGCGCCGCAGTGGCGCGCTCGGCTTCCTCGGCGGCGAGGCGCGCGGCTTCGGCCGCTTCCGCCTCGGCGCGGACCTTGGCTTCTTCCTCGGCCCGGCGATTGTCCTCGGCGCGGCGCTTCTCGTCCTCGGTCGCGGCCTTGGCCTGCTTGTCCTCGCGGCGGCGCGCTTCCTCGAGCGCGGCGAGGCGGGCGTCCTCGGCCTCGCGCAGCAGCCTGGCCTGCAGCTCCTTGCGGGCGGCGGCGTCGTCGGCCGGACGCGGCGCCGGCTTGGGCGCGGCCGGCTCCGGCGCGCGCGCGACCGGGGCGACCGGCTCCGGCGTCGGCTCCGGCTTCGGCGCCTCCGCTTCGCCCGGGCGGCCGAGGATGCGGCGCTTCTTGACCTCGACCACGACGGTGTTCGACCGGCCATGGCTGAAGCTCTGCTTCACCTTGCCGGTCTCGACCGTGCGCTTCAGGCCCAAAGGTGCGCGCGCGCCCAGTTTCGGCTTGTCAGTCGTCTCGCTCACTCAAAATCCTTCATTTCACATCCGCGCCGGGCGCAGCGGGCACGTCCGCGGAAGCGGCCTCTAACCCAGTATCCGGTCCGATAAAAGCGCGCCAACGCTCGATCGCGTGAGACACGCGCGCCGCTGCCGCCCGATCGACGATGGCGATATGTACCACATTCTCGCGGCCGAGCGCCAACGACAATATGGCTCTCCCGAGCGGAAAAACCAGCCCCTTGCGGCCGCTTCCTTCCGCCTCGCTGCCGACCCGCCAGGCCTGGTCGAGCTTGCGATTGCCTTCCTCGCCCGCATCGGCGGCGTGGATCAGCAGCGCGACCTCGCCGCGCCGGGCGGCGGTCTCGATCCGCTCCGAGCCGGTCAGGAGATTGCCGGCGCGCGCCTCGAGCCCGAGCCGGTCGAGCATGTGCTGGCGCAACGCCGCCTCGATCTTCCCGCCGAGATCGTCGGGGACATCGAGCTTTTCGGCCTTGAAGGCCCGGGCGAGCGCGCCGCGCAGCTTGCCTTTGGCCTGCGCGACCTCGAGCTCGGCACGCGCGACTCCGATCCAGGCGCCACGTCCCGGCGCGCGCGCACGGACATCCGGCGCGATCTGACCGTCGGGACCAAGCGCAAGCCGGATCAGATCCTCGCGCGCCGCGGTCCGGCGCGAGAGGATGCAGGTGCGTTCAGGCGTATGACCTACGCGTGAGGTGTCATTGGGAAGTGTCCGCAACCGCGTCCTCCCCGGCAGTCGACTCCTCGTCCTCGAACCAGTGGGCGCGGGCCGCCATGATGATCTCGTTGCCCTGCTCCTCGTTGAGGCCATATTCGGCGAGCACGCCGCCCTTGTCCTCGGGCCGGTTGCTCGGCTCGCGCCGGCGCGGCTCGACCCGCTTGCGGGCGATCAGCTCGTCGGTGGCGAGATCGGCGAGATCGTCGAGCGTCTTGATCCCGGCCTTGCCCAGGGTGACCAGCATCTGCTCGGTCAGATAGGGCATCTCGGCCAGGTCGTCCTCGACGCCGAGCGCACGCCGCTCCTCGCGGGCCGCGGCCTCGCGGCGCTCGAGCGCCTCGGCGGCGCGGTTCTGCAGCTCGGCGGCAAGCTCCTCGTCGAAGCCCTCGATCGTCGACAGCTCCTCCGCCTCGACATAGGCGACTTCCTCGAGCGCGCCGAAGCCTTCGGCGACGAGCAACTGGGCGAGCGTCTCGTCGACGTCGAGCTCGTTCTGGAACATCTCGGAGCGCTCCAGGAACTCGCGCTGGCGCTTCTCGCTCGAATCCTGCTCGGTCATGATGTCGATCGCCGAGCCGGTGAGCTGGCTCGCGAGGCGGACATTCTGGCCGCGGCGGCCGATCGCCAGGCTGAGCTGGTCGTCGGGCACCACCACCTCGATCCGGCTCTCTTCCTCGTCGATGACGACGCGGCTGACCGTGGCCGGCTGCAGCGCGTTGACGACGAAGGTGGCGAGATCCTGGCTCCAGGGGATGATGTCGATCTTCTCGCCCTGCAGCTCCTGCACCACCGCCTGGACGCGGCTGCCCTTCATGCCGACGCAGGCGCCGACCGGATCGATCGAGCCGTCATGGCTGAGCACGCCGATCTTGGCGCGGCTGCCCGGATCGCGCGCGGCCGCCTTGATCTCGATGATGCCGTCGTAAATCTCGGGCACTTCCTGGGCGAACAGCTTGCGCATGAAATCGGGATGGGCGCGCGACAGGAAGATCTGCGGGCCCCTGTTCTCGCGGCGGACGTTGAGGATGATCGAGCGGACGCGGTCGCCGACGCGCAGCAATTCGCGCGGGATCTGCTGGTCGCGGCGGATCACGCCTTCGGCGCGGCCGAGGTCGACCACGACATGGCCGAACTCGACGCGCTTGACGACGCCGGTGATGATCTCGCTGACGCGGTCCTTGAATTCCTCATATTGACGCTCGCGCTCGGCGTCGCGGACCTTCTGGAAGATCACCTGCTTGGCGGCCTGGGCGGCGATCCGGCCGAATTCGATCGGCGGCAGCGGATCGACGATGAAATCGCCGACGCCCGAGCCCGGCTGCAGCTTCTGGGCATCCTCGAGGCTGACCTGCTTGAAATAGTCCTCGACCTCCTCGACCACCTCGACGACGCGCCACAGGCGCAGGTCGCCGCTGGTCGGGTCGAGCTTGGCGCGGATGTCGTTTTCGGCGCCGTAGCGGGCGCGGGCGGCGCGCTGGATCGCGTCCTCCATCGCCTCGATCACGATCATCCGATCGATCAGCTTCTCGCGCGCGACGGCGTCGGCGATCGCGATCAGCTCGGCCTTGTTGGCGGAGACGGCGCCCGGAGCGGGAGCGGCAGTGGCCATGGTCAGTCCTGTCCTTCCAATTGAATCTCTGCGCCCTCCGCGTCGAGCGGAGCGGTCGCGGCAATGAGCCTGTCGGTCAAGATCAGTTTCGCCGAATGGATATTGGCGAGCGGAACCCTGGTCTCGCCGAGATTGGGCACGTCGATCAGGGCGGCGTCGCCGTCCCGGCCGATCAATGGGCCGCTATATTGCTTGCGGCCGTCCACCTTCTCGAGAAGGTTGATCCGCGCCTCGTGCCCCTTCCAGTCGTCAAAATCCTGCGGCCGGGTCAGCGGCCGGTCGATGCCGGGCGAGCTGACCTCGAGCCGATAGCCTTCCTCGATCGGATCGGCCTCGTCGAGCCGGTCCGACAGCCGCCGCGACAGCCGCTCGCAATCCTGCAGGGTCAGCTGGCGCGTGTCCGGCCGCTCGGCCATCACCTGCAGGGTCGGATCGTCCTTGCCGCCGATCATCATCACGCGCACGAGCGCGAAACCCTCGGCTTTCACCTCGGGCTCGATCAGCTCGGTCAGTCGTGCGATGTCCGCCACTCGGCCACCTTTAGAAAATCAAAGCTTCCTCGTGCCGGCCCCGCCCCCGGGACCAGCCCCAACAACGTTACCGATGTCGAGAAAGGCATTGGCTATATAGGTGGGAACGCGCGCCGGAGCAAGCGCGCGCTGCGACCTCGCGACTGGCCGTTGACGAAACCAATGCGACTTTCGTCGAGCCGACGATTGACGACCGGGGTCGGATTTGGAAGCTGGCCGCTCCCGTCGTCCGATTCCCGAGGAATTGCCATGTCCGCTCTTCGCACTGTTCTCATTCCCGCGCTTGCGCTGATCGGCTGCACCGGCGGCGCCAGCGACGGCAATGCCGCGTCGCAGGGCGCGGCGCCGGCGGCCGCGACGGCGCGTCCGTTCCAGGTCGAGGAGATTGCCAGCTTCGACGAGCCCTGGGCGATGACCTTCCTGCCCGGCGGCAACCAGGCCCTGATCACCCAGAAGCGCGGCCAATTGCTGCTGTGGACGCGGGCCGCGAGCGGCGGTGCGCAGGCCAATGCGGTGGCCGAGGTCGCCGGCGTGCCGACGGTCGATTATGGCGGGCAGGGCGGTCTCGGCGACGTCGTCCTCCATCCGCGCTTCGCGGAGAACGGCCTGGTCTATCTGAGCTTCGCCGAAGCCGGCGAAGGCGGTCGCGGCGCGGCGGTCGGCCGCGGCCGGCTGGTGCTCGGCCAGGGCGCGCCGCGGCTCGAGAATTTCCAGGTGATCTGGCGCCAGGTGCCGAGGTTCAGCGGCCGCGGCCATTACGGCCACCGCATCCTCTTCTCGCCGGACGGCCGCCACATGTTCATCACCTCGGGCGACCGCCAGCAATTCACCCCGGCCCAGGACATGGCGTCCAGCGCCGGCAAGGTGCTGCGCCTGAACGACGACGGCAGCGTCCCGGCCGACAATCCGTTCGCGAGCCAGGGCGGCGTCGCGGCCCAGATCTGGTCATTGGGCCATCGCAATCCGCTCGGCCTCGCCTTCGCGCCCGACGGGCGGCTGTGGGAGGTCGAGATGGGGCCCGAGGGCGGCGACGAGTTCAACCTGATCGAGCGCAGCGCGAATTACGGCTATCCGATCGTCTCCAATGGCGATCATTATGACGGCCGCCCGATCCCGGACCATGACACGCGGCCCGAGTTCACCGCGCCCAAGATCAGCTGGACGCCGGTCATCTCGCCGTCGAGCCTGATCTTCTATTCCGGCAACCAGTTTCCGCAGTGGCGGGGCAGCGCATTGATCGGCGCGCTGTCGGGCCAGGCGCTGGTGCGGGTCGAGATCAGCGGCAACGGCGCCCGGGTCGCGGACCGCTGGGACATGGGCCAGCGGATCCGCGAGGTCGAGCAGGGGCCCGACGGATCGGTCTATCTGCTCGAGGATGAGCGCAACGGCTCCGGCGGCCGGCTGCTGCGGCTCAGAGCTCCTTGAACGCGCCTGCCATCATGTAGATGACGACGGCCAGCAGGGCGACCTCGACCAGCATCGCAATCACGAAGCCGCGATGCTGCTGGCCGGTCTTGAGCATGTAGAGGCCGTAGCCGAGCGAGGTGAATCCCATCAGGATCACGACGCCGAACAGGGACAGCGCGAGCTGGCCCTGCTCGAGCGTGCCCTCCCAGCTCGAGCCGCCGATGTCGGTGCCCGGCGACAGCATCGTCGGCGCCAAGGCCAATGTGATCGTGCCCATCATCAGGATCAGGATGACGCCGCAAAGGACGAGCAGCCAGGCGCGCGCCTTGGACTCGGTCAGGTGGCGCATCGGGCCGCCGCACTTGGGGCAGGTCTGAACCTTGCCGTCGACGGTGACCGCGCAGGTCGGTGAATTGCACGTGCTGATATTCGGCATCGCTCTCCCCTGAGATTCACGACTCCCTGCTCGACGATATACAGAAGAATGAGGCGCCGCCAACGCGCTCGCGCCCTCGCGCGGCTTCTGCTAGCCAGCCCGGCCTGAAGTCGCCGGCAAGGAGTGCCATGTTGCGTTCGTCCTCGATCCTTCCTGTCCTCGTCGCCCTCTCCGCATCCGGCAGCATCGCCGCGGACCAGCAAGCGCCGCAGGCGCCGTTGAGCGAGGGCGTCTATCGCCTGCCTTATGCGGACGGTACGAATGTCGAGGTGTTCGACGACTTTGCCAGCCATCGCCCGATCGGCCGGATCGACCTGTTCGCGGTCGGCGGCTCCCGGCCCTATCGGGTCGTCGCCGCGGCCGCCGGCCGGATCATGGCGATCCAGGACGGTCATGGCGAGCAGCAGACGGGGCGCGCGGCAAGCGCGTGCCA
>JAYRLF010000558.1:0-1957 GCA_041905385.1 Allosphingosinicella sp. | reverse complement strand
CCTCGCCATAGCCGTAGAGGCGCGCGACCGCGCGATTGTGGCTTTCGATCACGCCATCGCGGTCGTGGATGATCATGCCGTCGTTCGCGGCCTGGAAGATCGCCTCCTGCCGGATGCTCGAATCGCGGTGGCGCGCGGCGATGCGCCGTTGCTGTGCGATCGCGCGGCCCACCGACCAGGTCGCCAGCACCAGCAGCACGATCAGCAGTGTTTGCAGCAGGAAGGCTGTGCGGCGCGAACTGCGCCGCGCCGCCTCCGCCTCGCGGCTGTGCTGCTCGACCCGCGCCCGATCGGCTTCGCCGATTGCGGCGACCGCCACCCGCAACCGGTCCATCGCCTCCCGGCCGCGGCCGGTCGCGACCAGCCGGGTTGCTTCGGCTTGCGATCGGCGCGCCAGCGCAACGGTCTCGTCGTTGAAGGCGGTCTTGGCCGTTGAAAGTCGTCGTAACGTCAGGATGTCCGCCCGGCTCGGGCCATCGCCGCCCAATGCTTCGACCGAATCGAGCGCACCCTCGATCTGCCGGCGACCCCGCTCATAAGGCTCAAGGAACAAGGGGTCGCCGGTCACGACATAGCCGCGCTGACCGGTTTCCATATCCTGATGAAGTGACAGCACCTCATTGAGCTGGTCGCGCAGCCGCTGGCTCTGCTCGAGGTCGTGGGCGAGTATGTCCGCCTCGTCGAAGCCACGGGCGAGCATCTGATTGACCAGCAGGATGAGCAGCGGAATCGCCGCCAGAGCGAGCAGGGAAGGGATCAGCCGAACCGGCGGGCGCTTCACCAAAGCCAAAATGCCTCCGCTTGGCCGTGATTACGTCCGAAGGTTCCAGCGCGCCAGAGGTGGCCTGAACCGTTATGGCCCGGGCAGGGCCGGTCACGCGGGCATGCGGCGGGCCGGCGAGCGCCGCTGCCGGCTCCGCTCGACGCCGGGGTCCGTGCCGACTCAGGAGCTGCTACGCTCTTCCTCGAAGGTGACGGCGACGTCGGCATTGGCCGACAGGCGCACCTGCTCGCCCTCGACCTCGGCAACCAGCCCGAGCGGGATGAAATGATGATGCCCCTCATGGCTGCCCTGGCCGCTGTCGGCGCGGACCAGCTTGATGAAATCGCCTTCGACCTTGTCGACCGTGCCGACATGGACGCCGTCGGCGCCGATCACTTCCATATGTTCGTTGATCTGGTCCCTGCTCGACATGGCTCAGCCTCCTTGGTTGGAACGATTCATTCTGCTGCCGAAACCGTCTCGGCGGGCGTTGGTTGCATCGCCGGTGTAGCCTCCGCGTCAGATGCGGCGAGATAGGCGTGGATCGCCGCGACCGCCTGGGCGCCGTCTCCGACCGACGCGGCGACCCGCTTGACCGAACCGGCGCGCACGTCGCCGACCGCGAACACGCCCCGGACGCAGGTCTCGAGCGGCAGCCTTTGTTCGGCGCAGGACGATCCGGTGCGCACGAAGCCGCGCTCATCCATCTCGACGCCGCTTCCTGCCAGCCAATCGGTATTGGGATCGGCGCCGATGAACAGGAAAAGCTGGCTGGCGCTGCAGGTCGCCTCCCGGCCGGACGCGCGGTCGCGCAGGGTGAGCGCCTGGAGCGCTCCGCCGTCGCCGCGCAGCGCAGAGACTTCGGAGCCGATCACCGTCTCGACATTGGCGAGTCCGGCGATCCGCTCGACCAGATAAGCGGACATGGTCTGCTCGAGCGGACGGCGCGCGACCAGGGTCACCTTCGCCGCCTGCTCGGCCAGGAAAACGACCGCCTGACCGGCCGAATTGCCGCCGCCGACCAGGGCGACCTCGCTGCGCTGGCAGAGCCGGGCCTCGATCGGCGACGCCCAATAATGGACCGCGGCGCCGCTCTCGAACTCGTCGAGGCGAGCCAGATCGAGCCGGCGATAGCGGGCGCCGGTGGCAATCACCACGGCTCTGGCGCGGACGGACTCGCCCTCGGCGAGGACG
>JAYRLF010000557.1:0-1963 GCA_041905385.1 Allosphingosinicella sp. | reverse complement strand
CCTCGGCCTCGGCCTTGGTCGGAGTCGCCGCGCTTTGGCTCGCCTGCGACGGCTGGGACGATTGGGCGGCGACGGACACGCCGGCACATCCGATGGCGGTGGCGACGGCGAGCGCGATCAGCGAGACTCGGCTGTTCATGGGCGGCATCCTCATTTGTGTGTTAGCGCGCTAATGAACCCGCGCCGCGCCTGCGGTCAACGGGCGAGGAAGTCGGCGATGGCGCCGCCGAGCTCCAGCTTCGTCACCGCGCTCATATGGTTGCCCGGTATCTCCACATAATGGCCATCGGGCAGCAGGTCGGCCAGCGCTTCCGCGGAGCCATTGTCATGGTCTTCCGCGCCCGATACGACCAGGGTCGGAATCGCGATCGCACGCAGCTCGGCCTCGCTCGTATCGACGAAGCTGTCGAGCAGCGGCAGCAGCGCCTTCGGGTCGCCGCCGGTCGTCTTGAGAAAGGCCTCCGCCATCCACTCCGGCGATCCGCGCTGGTGGGTGCCGAGCCCCTCGAGGATCGCCTTGAAATGCGCGCCGCGGGCGGCGGTATCGATCAGCCCGTCCAACCCCATGCCGCCGATCACCAGCCGGCGCGGCGCGGCGCCGCGCACCACCATCCGCACCGCAGTGCGGCCGCCGAGCGAATAGCCGCCCAGATCATAGTCGCCGAGGCCGAGATGGGCGATCAGCGCAAGGCCGTCATCGGCCAGGACGTCCTTCGGATAGGCGGCCGGATCGTGCGGGCCGGCACTGGTCCCGTGTGCGCGCAGGTCCGGCATGATCACCCGGAATCCCCGCCCGGCGATCAGTTCGGCATGACCGAACCTGATCCAGTTGGTCTCGGCGTTCGAGAAAAGGCCGTGGATCAGGACGAGCGGGCGGCCTTCACCCATTTCGTGCCAGGCGAGCACCACACCGTCGCGGGCGGCGAAAGTGGATCTATTCGGGGAGCTTGCCAACGGACTTCATCCAGCGGTCAACCAGGGGTTTGTAGGTATCGGCCCGCGTTTCGGGCAGGCCTTCGGGCGGGCAGACCCAGGCGCGGTGCATGGACTCGACGCCGAAATGAGCGGTCGGGCGAAAGCGCTCCGGCGCGTCGAACGAGGCGACCGTGATGTCGATCTTCTCGCTGTCAGGATGGGCGAAGCCGAGCGAGGTGCCGCAGTCCCGGCAATAAGGCCGCTGCGCGATCGGCGAGGAATGGAACCAGTCCGGCTCGTGCGCCCAGAGGACGTCCGCCTTCTTCAGATTCTTGAAGGCGATCGAGACGCTTCCGGTGGCGCGCTGGCACATCCGGCAATGGCAGAGATAGGCCTCGTCAGTGTCGACCGCGGCCGTGTAGCGGATCCGGCCGCAGGCGCAGCCGCCGGTCATCTGTTCGGCCATGGCGCGACCTCCTTGCGGGCTGCGCCTAGAAAATGGCCGTCGTGCTGGCAAGGATCGGGTGCGGATGAAGCGGCCGCGGCCGCGGCGCCATACCGCCTAGAGCGAACGCTCCAGCCGGTTGAGCAGACTGCGCGCCGGGCTGCCCGCAGGCATCAAGCCGAAGCTGCCGCGATCGAGCCGCGCGACCCGGTCGTACAGCTCCTCGCTGGCGCGGATCAGCTCGCCCGCCGCCTCGGGAAGGCGCGGCAGCAATGCCGGATCGCTGGCGGCGGCGAGGCCGAGCCGGCGCTCCGATTCGCCCGCCTGCGCGCGGCTGAGCTCGCCGGCGGCGACGGCGCGCTGGGTCAGCAGCCAGGCGATGACGTGCATCAGCCGGGTGGTGACCTTCAGCGATTCGCAGGAAAAGGCGACCCGGTCGATCGGGGCCAGGGCCAGCCGATCGTCGCGGGCGGCCGTGTCGAAATAGGAGCGCGCCTCGTCGGCGAGCACCATCGCCTCGACATAAAGCGAATCGACCAGCTTCGCGGTCAGACCCGGCTTGCTCTCTTCATCCACCATCGCCATCGCGCCAGATTGCCACAG
>JAYRLF010000120.1:0-10554 GCA_041905385.1 Allosphingosinicella sp. | reverse complement strand
GTCGTCGCTGGCGGTGGGGCTGATGGCGGACGCGGTGCGGTGGTCGTCCCCGGCTGCGCCGGGCGGGGTGGCGGCGCTTCCAGGGCGCGCAGGATCGAGGTAGATCGCGCGCCGCCCTGGCGGGCATAATCCATCGCCGAATTGCCGCTGACATTGTCGGTCTGGTTGGGATCGGCGCCCTGGCTCAGCAACAGGCGCACCATCGGCAAATCGTTGCGCTGGACGGCCAGCATCAGCGGCGTCTCGCCGCGGCTGTTGCTGGCATTGACCGTCGCGCCGCGCGCGAGCAGCTGCTCCGCGCCGTCGCGCCAGCCGATCTGCGCCGCCAGCATCAGCGGCGTCGTTCCGTCATTGGTGGTGATGTCGGGGCGGGCGCGGCGCGCCAGCAGGAAGACCAGCCAGTTGAGGTCGCGGCCGCGGGTGACGATGTGCAGCGCGCCTTCGCCGCTGTCCCGGTCGCGCGCATTGACGACCGTCGAGCTCGGATTGGACGTGATCGAGTCGACCTTGGCGCCGTCGCGCTCGCGCACCGCCTTGAGGAAGCTGTAGCTTTCCGAGAAACCGATCTGGGCCGCGACCGGAACCGCGATCAGCGCGACGATCGCAGCCAGAAGCAGACCTGTCCTGTTGAAAGCCATGGGTCCTGTGATCCCCGCCTCTATTCGACTTGATCGCAGCGGCTTAGCAAAGCAAGGCTGTGGCTGTCATGAATGAAAGCGCGGCATTGAGGCCCTTTTTCCTGCTCTTCCTGCTCGTCGCCCTGCTCGGCGGGTGCCAGCGCGATCCGGGCGCGCCCCCGCTCGCGGGCGCGACCATGGGCGGGGCATTCACCCTGAGCGGCTCGAACGGCCGCCGGGTCAGCGAGCGCGAATATGCCGGCAAATATCGGCTGGTCTATTTCGGCTATTCCTTCTGTCCCGACGTCTGCCCGGTCGACCTGCAGCTGCTCGGCGCGGGGCTGCGCCAGTTCGAGCAGAGCGACGCCAGCCGGGCCGCCAAGGTGCAGCCGATCTTCATCACGGTCGATCCGCGCCGCGACACGCCCGACGTGCTCCGGCGCTATGTCGCCGCCTTTCATCCGCGGTTGATCGGCCTGTCCGGCAGCGAGGCGGAGATCGCCCAGGTCGCCCGCGCCTATGGCGTCTATTATACGCACGAGCAGCCGGCCCAGCCGGGCGGCGAATATCTGGTCAATCACAGCCGGATGGTCGTCCTCTACGGGCCGCAGGGCGAGCCGATCACGATCGTCCCGCACGACCAGGGACCGGCCGCCGTCGCCGCCGAGCTGGACCGTTGGGTGCGATGAGACCGCGTTTCTGGGAATTGCCGCTCGACCAGCTCAACCGCGAGGAATGGGAGAAGCTGTGCGACGGCTGCGGCAAATGCTGCCTGCACAAGCTCGAGGACGAGGAGGACGGCAAGCTCTATCCGACCAACGTCGCCTGCCGGCTCCTCGACCGGACCAGCTGCCGCTGCACCAATTATAAGCTGCGGCGCGTGTTCGTGCCCGATTGCGTCCGGCTCGACGCCGAAAGCCTGAAGGGGATCGACTGGCTGCCGTCGACCTGCGCCTATCGGCTGCGCGCCGAAGGCAAGCCGCTGAAGGACTGGCATTATCTGATCTGCGGCGACCGCGAGGAAATACATCGCGCCGGCATGTCGGTGCGCGGCTGGACGATATCCGAGGATGAAGCGGGCGATCTCGAACATCATCTCGTCGATCGCGAGCTCTAGCCCCGCGGCGGAGCTGGTGATCGGCGGCGCGCCGGTCGAGGTGCGCCGGTCGCCGCGCGCGCGGCGCCTGCGCCTGCGCGTCGACCCGCGCAAACGGGTGGTGCTCCTGACCATTCCGGGCCGGATCTCCCAGCGCCGGGCCCTGGCCTGGGCGCGCGAGCATCATGACTGGGTGGTGCGGACATTGGCGGCGATGCCCGAGATCGTGCCGATCATGCCCGACACAGAGATACCGTTTCGCGGCGAACCCCACCGGATCGACTGGGATCCCAGCCGCGCTCGAAAGATAGAGCTGACGGATGGGAGGCTGGTCGTCGGCGGTCCGCTCGAAGGCCTGGAAGGGCGAATCCTGCGCTGGCTCAAGCGGCAGGCGCTCGACACTTTAGCCAGCGAAACCAGGGATGTGGCGATCCGTGCTGACGTCATGACGCCGCGGGTCGGTGTCGGCGACCCGGTCTCGCGCTGGGGCAGCTGCTCGAGCAGCGGCACGATCCGGTACAGCTGGCGGCTGATCCTGGCGCCGGATTTCGTGCGCCAGGCGACCGTCGCGCACGAGGTCGCCCATCTCGTCCATATGAATCACGCCCCCGAATTCCACGCGTTGGTCGCCGAACTGCTCGGCCAAGATCCGCGGCCGGCACGGCTGTGGCTGCGCCGCGAGGGCGCCGGCCTGCATCGAATCGGAAACCCTCTCTAGCGCTCGCGCCGGGCGGGGCGCTCGCGCGGCAGCGCGCGGTCGAGCCAGGCTTCGTCGAGCCGCTCGGGCTCTTCCTCGGGGAGCGGCTCTTCCTCCACCTCCGGATTGAGCAGTTTCTCGTCCTCGGGCGGCGGCGGCTCGATCGGATTGCCGTCGGCGTCGACCAGGGGCTGATCTTCGGGCGGCGCAAGCCAGATGTCCTGGAGATTCTCGTCGACCGGCCAGTCCGGCGACTGCGCATCGGTTGCGAAGGCTTCCGCGGGTCGGTTGGCGACGGCGCGGATCATGAAGTCGTGAAAGGCCTGGGCGGGCGCGCGTCCGCCGGCCAGGCCCGGCAAGGCGCGATTGTCGTCCCGCCCCATCCAGACACCGGTCGTGATCCCACTGGAAAAGCCGATGAACCAGCCGTCCTTGTTGGACGTCGTCGTGCCGGTCTTGCCGGCGGTCGGCCGGCCGAGCGCGGCGTTGCGGCCGGTGCCATGGTCGACCACGCCCTGGAGCATCGCCGTCATCTGCTGGGCGACCCACGGCTGGACCAGGACCCGTGTCTCGTCATCCTCATGCTGGTAGAGCAAGGTGCCGTCGGCGGTGGTGACCCGGCGAATGCCGTAGGGTGTGACCGCGATGCCGCCGCGCGCGACCGCGGCATAGGCCCGGGTCATGTCGATCAGCCGGACCTCCGACGAACCCAGCGCCATGCTCGGCAACGTGTTGACCCGCGTCGTGATGCCGAACCGTTGCGCCATGTCGGCGACGGATCGGGTGCCGACTTCCTGCGAGAGGCGAACCGCGACCGTGTTCATCGAGTAAGCGAGCGCGACCCGAAGCGGCACCGGCCCCGCATAGCGACCGCTGTCGTTGCGCGGCGTCCAGCCGTTGATCGTGATCGGTCCGTCCTCGACGACGCTGTCGGGATTGTAGCCGGTCTCGAGCGCGGCCAAATAGACGAACAATTTGAAGGACGATCCCGGCTGTCGGGTCGCCTGGGTCGCGCGATTGTAGATCGAATCGACATAGTTGCGGCCGCCGACCATCGCCCGCACCGCACCGTCGCGGTCGAGCGAGACCAAAGCGCCCTGGGCGCCGCGCGGCGCATTGGCGTTGATCGATCCGCTGGCGGCGCGCTGCATGCCGATGTCGATCGTCGTCCAGATGTCGAGCGGCTGGACCGTCTCGTCGATCAGCATGTCGAGCTGTGGCAGCACCCAATCGACGAAATAGCGGGTGATATTGTTGCTGCCGCCGGCCCGGGCGAGCGGAACGTCGCGCGGGTTGGACGCATCGGCCTGGGCGCGGGTGATGGTGCCGTTCTCGACCATCAGGTCGATCACCACGCCGGCACGGCTGCGCGCGGCCTCGGCGTCGGCGGTCGGCGAATAATTGGACGGCGCCTTGACCAGGCCGGAGATGATCGCGGCCTCGGCGATGCTCAATTCGGTCGCGCTATGGCCGAAGAAGCGCCGCGAGGCGGCGTCGATGCCATAGGCGCCGCCGCCGAAATAGACGCGGTTCAGGTAGAGCTCGAGGATCTGGTCCTTGGTGAAGCGCCATTCCAGCGCCATCGCCAATATGCCCTCGCGCACCTTGCGGACGAAGCTGCGGTCGTTGGACAGAAAGATGTTGCGGGCGAGCTGCTGGGTGATCGTCGATCCACCCTGCCTCCAGCTGCCCCGCTGGTATCGGACCATCACCGCGCGGACGATGCCGATCGGATCGACGCCGAAATGCGAGCGGAAGCGTCGGTCCTCGACCGCAACCATCGCGTCGCGCATGATCGGCGGGATCTCGTTATAGTCGAGCCATTCTCCGAAACTGGGGCCCATCGTGTGGATCACCGTGCCGTCGACGGCGCGCACCCGGATCATCTGGCCGAGGTCGTCGCGGCGAAGCAGCTCGCCATAGGAGGGCAGCTGGCTGACCGCGACCGACACGGCGACGCCGAGCGCGACCAATCCGATCAAGAGGAAATAGATCGCGATCTTGAAGCTGGTGACGAACACCCGCTTGAGGCGGGAGGGAGGGGCGCTGGCCATGCGGGGCTACGGATAAGCGGCAGGAGTCATGTCTGCAATAGAAGCGGAAGATGGTTAACGACGGCTTACTTCCCGGCAGCGTTAAACACCTGCGAGAAGTCGTCTGGCGCGACATCGGCGCCCGTCAATGCTAGAGCCGGTCCATGTCCGATGTCGCACGCCTGCCGGTCCGCGAAGCCGACCGTACCGAGGATCTCAGCCTTCCGGGCTGGGTCTATCATGATCCCGAATATTTCGCGGTCGAAATGCGCCGGGTGATCCGACCGGCCTGGCAGATCGTCTGCCATGCGAGCGAGATCGAGACTCCGGGCGATTGGCGCAGCCTCGACTATCTCGGCGAGAGCGTCATCGTCATCCGCGGCGCCGACGGCGCGGTGCGCGCCTTCGCCAATGTCTGCCGCCATCGCGGCTCGCGGCTGGTCGACGGCACGGGCGGCTGCGCGCGCCGGCTGACCTGTCCCTATCACGGCTGGACCTATGGCGCCGACGGGCGGCTGATCGGGGTGCCGAACAAGGAGGATTATGTCGGCCTCGACCCGTCCGACTGGGGACTGGTCCCGATCGAGCTGGAAAGCTGGCGCGGGTTCCTGTTCGTCCGTCTCGAGGCGGGCGGCCCCAGCGTCGCCGAGATGATGGCGCCCTATGAAGCGGAAGTGGCGCCGCACCGCTTCGAGCATCTGCGGGCGATGGGCCGGATCACGATGCGGCCGCGCGACGTCAACTGGAAGAACGTCGCCGACAATTATTCGGATGCCCTCCACATCAACGTCGCGCATCCCGGCCTCACCCGGCTGTTCGGCAAGGGCTATGGCATCGAGGCCGGGGCCCATGTCGACCGGATGTGGGGCGACCTGCTCGAGCGTCCGTCGACCAACATCTCGGAGCGCGCCTATCAGCGATTGCTGCCCGCGGAATCGGGCCGGCGCTGGCTCTACCTCAAGCTGTGGCCGAACGTCGCCTTCGACATCTATCCCGACCAGGTCGACTTCATGCATTTCGTTCCGGTCGGACCGACCGAGACGCTGATCCGCGAGATCAGCTATTCCCTGCCCGACGATCGCCGCGAGATGAAGGCCGCGCGCTACCTCAACTGGCGGATCAACCGGAAGGTCAACGAGGAGGACACGACCCTCATCCGCCGCGTCCAGCATGGCATGGAATCGTCGCTCTACACGCCCGGTCCGCTGGGGCGCAGCGAGGTCTGCCTGCGCAGCTTCGCCAGGAAGCTCAGGCGGCTGATTCCTGAGACGCGGCTGGATTCGCCGCCGCCGCCGGGCTGGAGCGGTTTGCCGCGCGCATGACGAAATAGAGCGGGATGCCACTGGCGAGCAGCGCGCTGCCCCATTTCATCGCTTCGGAGCCGGCGCCCCACAGCGCCCAGAGTGAGAAAAGCGCGCCGAGCGCGAAAATCACCGTCAGCTTCGGCGCGACCCGGAGCCGGATCGCCGCCAGCGAGCAGACGAGATAGGCGATCAGCGAGGCCGCCGTCGCCAGCAGGATCAGGAAGCCGAACAGATCGGTCATCGACCGGAAGGCGTTCAGCGACAGGACCACGGTCACGAGCAGGCTGCCGAGAACATGGGCCCGGACCGGCGTGCCGAACCGGGAGAGCTTTGCGAACCAGGTCGGGAACACGCCGTCGCGCGCCATCGCCCAAGGCATCTCGCCCTGCATCAGGATCCATCCGTTGAGCGTGCCGAAGGCGGCGATCGCTGCGAACAGGGCGATCAGGGTCGCCGCCGGACCGCCCCAATGCTGGCCGATGAAGTCGGCCATCGGCGCGCCGCTCTGGCCAATCTGCCCCGCCGGCATCATCAGCGCGACCGAGGAGCAGGCGAAGGTGTAGACGATGCCGGTCACCGCGACGCCGATGATGGTGGCGCGCGGAATGTTGCGGGTCGGATGCTCGACCCGCTCGGCCGGAACGGTCGCCGATTCGAGGCCGAGGAAGGACCAGAGCGTCAGGGTCGCGGCGGCGGCGATGCCGGTCGCGCCCGAAAATGTCAGCGTCGACGTCTCCAAGGGCGCGACGTCGGCCGCACCGTTCGCCAGCAGGACGGTGGCCAGGATCACGACGGCGGCGAGAGGCAGGAATTTGAGGATCGTGGTGATCAGCTGGATCCGGCCCACCGCCTTGGCGCCGACACAGTTGATGAGGGTCAGCGACCAGACCAGGGCAAGGGTCAGCAGGGCGCTGTGGTCGGTGATGCGCGGAAAGATCGTGCTGAGCGGCGCGATTACGCCGGTCGCGATCGCGACATTGCCGATCCACAGCGACACCCAATAGCTCCAGGCGACGACGAAGGCGGGAAAGGGACCGAACGCCTGCCTCGAATAAGCGTAGGGCCCGCCCGCGGCGGGAAAGGCGCGGGCGAGGCAGCCGAACGCGACCGCCAGACAGAGCGCGCCCGCGGTCGTGAACAGCCATCCCGCGACGCCGTTCCAGCCGAACGGCGCGAGCTGCGCCGGCAGCAGGAAGAAGCCGGAGCCGATCATGTTGCCGATGACGAGGGCGAGGCAGATCCAGAAGCCGAAGGCGCGGCTCGGAGGTGCGGACGTGGCCATCGAGGCGATCATGGACCGTTTCGGTGGCGGATCAAAGTGTCAATGCAGGGAAGTACGCCGCTGTCGCGGCGATCGATCGGCGCAACGTGCCCCGCACGTTGCGGTCGGGCCCCTGGCCCGACTGCCCGATCATTCACCAAAGCATGCCCCGCATGCTTTGGTCAGGTCTTCGACCTGACTTCGTGAATGATGGTGCGGTCGAGAAGACTCGAACTTCCACGGCCTTTCGGCCACAGCGACCTCAACGCTGCGCGTCTACCAGTTCCGCCACGACCGCACGTGATCGCCCGAAACTGATGTTCCGGGCCGGTAGGAGCGGCGCCTCTAGCAGCGGATTTCCGCGGAAGCAACGCCGTCAGTACAGGAACATGGGCATTCCCTCGACGCGCATCAAGCGGGCGCGATAGGTGGCCCGATCGTAGAGCGCGCTGACGTCGACCGACTTCTTGCCGTGCAGCAAAGTGTCGGCGGGAACATGGCCGTAATTGCCGTCGGCCAGCATCACCATCCGGCCGTGCTCACCGCGCTGGAGCAATTGCACGGCGAGGCCGCCGAAGGCGAAGCCGACCATCCGGTCCATCGCGTCCGGCTCGCCGGCGCGCATCAGATAAGCGAGCTCCTGGATCACCGTGCCGGTGCCGAGCCTTTTCTCGATCGCGCGGCCGAGCCGGTGGCCGACACCGAGCGCCTGGCGCTGGGTGGCGACCTGCGACAGGTCGTCCTCTTCCGATTCGCCCTCGATCGCCGCGCCCTCGGAGATCACGCACATCGCATAATGGGCCGGGTTCGACGCCTTGTCCTCGGCGAGCAGGGGCAGCAGCACGTCGAGATCGGCGGGCACCTCGGCGATGATCGTCCGGTCGACTTGGGCGAGGAAGCCGGACAGCAAGGCGGTCTCGCCGCTGCGGCGGCCGAACAATTCGACGACGCCGATCCGCTCGTGGCTCTCGATCGTCGTCCGCAGCGCGTTGATCGCCTCGACCGAGCGGCTGATCGCGGTCGAGAAGCCGATGCAATAGTCGGTGCCGAACACGTCATTGTCCATCGTCTTGGGCACCGAGACGACCGGCACGCCCCGGCCGGACAGATGGGCGGAAAAGCGCAGGGTGCCGTCGCCGCCCAGGGTCACCATCGCATCGACGCCGAGCCGTTCGAGCACGTGGAGGACGTGCGCGGTCTGGTCGCCCTTCTTGTTGGTGCGCGGGTCCGAGCGCGAGGTGTGGAGAATGGTGCCGCCGGCGCGGTCGATGCCGCGCACGCCTTCGCGGGTCAGCGGAATCGAGTGGGCGGCGACGCTCGCTTCGTCCTCGGGGTCGATCGCCATCACCCCTTCCCAGCCGCGGCGGAAGCCGACCACGTCCCAGCCGAGATCGTCGGCGCTGAGCACGACCGATCGGATGCAGGCATTGAGCCCCGGAACGTCGCCGCCACCCGTCAAAATGCCGATCCGCATAGGTCGAAACTTCCTGTCCGCTTTGTCCTTGGACCCTCACGCGGCCACCGTCTATCGGCGGCAGCGATGGACCACAACCGGGCAGCGATGATCGAGGAAGCGAGGCGGATTCTCCGGCTCGCCTGGCCGATCATGCTGACCAGCCTCAACTGGACGCTGATGCACATCATCGACGTCGCGGTGGTCGGCCATTACGGCACCGACGAGCTGGCCGCGCTCGCCGCCAGCCGCACCTTGACCTTCATCGCCATCGTGATCGGCTTTTCCGGCCTGTCCGGCGTGCTGGTCTACACATCGCGCGCCGATGGTGGCGGACGGCTGGCGGAGACCGGGGAATTGTTCCGCTCCGGCCTCTTGCTCGGTCTCGTCCTTGGCTTGATATCAGTGGCGATCCTCGCGACCTGGGCGCTCGACCTGCTCGGCCTGGTCGGAGTCGAGCCCGGCCTGCGCGCGCCGGGGGCGGCGGTGGTCGAGGCGATGGCGCTCGCCTTCCCGGCCCAGTTCCTGCTCGCCGCTTCTTCCTATTTCCTGGAAGGAATAAGCCGGCCGCGGCGGGTGATGGCGGTCAATTTGTCGATGCTGCCGGTCAACGCCTTGCTCGCCTGGGCCTGGGTCGGCGGCCATCTCGGCCTGCCGGCGCTCGGCGCGGTCGGCGCCGCTTATGCGACGGCGACCGTGTCCTGGGGCGGGGCTGCGGCGATGATCCTGTTAATCTGGATCCTGCCGCGGGCGCGCGAGCGGAGAATCCGCGATCTGTCGGCGGCCGCGCTCAAGCGCGCGCTCGCCGGCATTCCGATCCTCGCCTGGTTCGGCCTGGTGCCGGCGATCGCCGCCTCGCTCGAGCTGGCCGGTTTCGCCTGGCTGATGGTGCTGTCGACCCAGCTCGGCAACGAGGCCGCCGGCGCCTTCCAGGCGATGCTGTCGATCCACAATCTCGCTTTCGCTCTGTCGATGGGGTTCGGCTCCGCCGCCGGCGTGCGCGTCGGCAATGCGGTCGGCGCCAATGAGCGCGACCAGGCCTGGCCGCGGGCGATGATCGCCGGCGGCCTTTGCGCGGCCCTGCTCGGCGCGATCTCGCTGCTGCTCGTGTTCGGCGCGCCGATCCTGGTCTGGCCTTTCTCCGACGATCCCCTGGTGCTGCGGCTCGCCGCCTCGATGCTGGCGGTGATGGGTGCCTTCCTGATCTTCGACGGGCTGCAATATGTGTTCGGCGCGGCGCTGCGCTCGCTGGGCGATCAGGTCTGGGCCGGGATCAACGGCATTTTCGGCTTCTTCCTGATCACCGGCGGCGGCGGCTGGCTGCTGGTTCGCGCCGGCTGGGGCCCCGACGGCCTCGCTCTGGCCGCGGGCCTCGGCATGCTCGCCTGCGGCCTGCTCCAGTTCGGACGGCTGGTGTGGGTGTTGAAATTGAGGGCCTAGTCACTGTGTCGGACTGCTACCTCAGGTAGGGGCTGGGGACTGGGGAATGGCAATTAGCTGATTACCAATCCCCAGTCCCCAATCCCCAATCCCCAGTGACGCCGAGCCAAAGCAGCGGCCCCGAGAAGAAACCAAATCAGCTGATCGCGCCGAAGCTCAGGCGCAGCACCCGGCCGCCTTGCGGCACGTCGATCTCGGCGCTGTTGATCGGCACCCGGCCGCGCGGCTGGATCTCGCGCACCGGCGGCGCGATCGACCAGCTGTAGACGACCTGGCCCTGGCTGTCGCGCAGCTCGGCGCGGATCTGCGGGACGCGCTGGACGGTGTCGGTGAGGTTGGCGATCTCGCCGGACACTTCGAGCAATTCGTTGCCGCTTTCCAGCCGCCGCCTCTGCGCGGTGCCGTCGATCGACAGCGAGTCTCCGGCCTGGACCGGGATGCCGATCCGCTGGCTGAGCTGCGGCAGGCCGAAATATTGGATCGCGAGCACCGCCGCGGTCATCAGCGCGGCCGCGATGATGGCGGCGATCGTCCAATATTTGGCCGGATTGCGCCGCGGGCGCAGGAAGCTGCCTTCCCCATAGGGGTCGTAATGATGCTCGGGCTCCGGCGGCGGCGGGGGGGGGCCCGGGTGCGGCCGCCCGCCCCCCGCC
>JAYRLF010000556.1:0-1981 GCA_041905385.1 Allosphingosinicella sp. | reverse complement strand
CGCCGCGCGCAGCTCGCGCTGGCTGAGCTCGAAGCTGCCGGTCAGCGCGACCAAAGCGCGGAATCCGAACACCTCGTACCAGGCGGCGATCGCATTGATCGCGATCCGGTCGGCGGCGTTTTCCAGGTCGGACGCGGCCGCGCGCAGCCGCGCCCCGGCGGCGGTCTCGCGGCGGGCGCCGGCGCCGAAATCGAACAGGGTCTGGCTGACGCTGGCGATCGCATCGGTGCGCTGCTCGGGCCGCGACCGCTCGATGATGTTGGTCGGATCGTTCGAGAAGTCGCGGGCGATGACGCGATAGGAGGTGACGCTGAGATCGACGGTCGGCAGCCGCGCCTCCCGCGCCTCCTCGAGCCCGGCCTGCGCCTCGTCCTCGTTCGCCGCCGATTCGAGCGTGCCGGGGTGGCGCTCGACCACCGCGACGATCGCGTCGCGGAACGGGCCGAAATCGCTCTGGGTCTGGCGCAGCCGCAGGATCGGGTCCTGGCTGAGATCGATCTCCAGCGGACGTCCGGAAGGCTCCGGCAGCGGCGCCTGAATCTGCGCCAGCGCCGAGGCGGACACCGCCAATGAAGCCGCGAAAGTCACAAGTCGAAGCAAGCTGGTCCCACCCACATGCGCTGAAGGCCGCGCGCTTTAGAGCGCACGCCGCCAGATTGCCAGCGTTAACTGTCCCGGCGCGACCTGCGCAACCGCAGTTTGTGCAATCCGCTCAATCATTTGTCGCACGATTCGCTCGACTCGGCGTCGCAATCGCCATCCGCGTCGATCGCGGCCGCGGCCCGCTTTTCCTCCTCGGCCTGCATCGGATGGAGCGGCGCGAGCCTCAGCACGAGGAAGCCTGCGACCGCGGAGAGCAGCGAGCCGGCGAGAATGCCGATCTTGGCCTCCTCAGCCAGCTCGGGCCGGCCGGGAAAGGCGAGCGCGCCGATGAACAGGCTCATCGTGAAGCCGATCCCGCACAGGATCGAGACGCCATAGATCTGCAGCCAGGTCGCGCCGCGCAATTTGCCGGCCAGCCCGAATCGCACCGTCAGCCAGACCGCGCCGAAGATGCCGGCCTGCTTGCCGAGGAACAGGCCGGCGGCGATGCCGAGCGGCAGCGGCGCGAGCAGCGCCTCCACCGAAATCCCGGTCAGCGAGACGCCGGCATTGGCGAATCCGAACAGCGGCACGATGCCGAACGCGACCCATGGGGCGATCGCATGTTCGAGCCGGTGCAGCGGCGACTCCGTCGCATCGGGCGTGCCGGGCGTCTTCACCAGCGGCACCGTCGCCGCCGCGATCACGCCGGCGACCGTGGCGTGGACGCCCGACGCCAGCACCGCATACCAGAGCGCGAGCGCGCCCAGGGCATAGACGCCGAGATGGGTGACGCCGCTCTTGCCGAGCGTGTAGAGCAGCAGCGCGATTGCCGCGGCGATCGCGATCGCCAGCGTGTTCAGCGACGCCGTGTAGGCAAGCGCGATGATCGCGACCGCGCCGAGATCGTCGGCGATCGCCACCGTCACCAGGAACAGCTTCAGCGAGGTCGGCGCGCGGTGGCCGAGCAAGGCGAGCACGCCCATCGCGAAGGCGATGTCGGTCGCCGCCGGGATCGCCCAGCCATTGTGGAGCTCGAAGCGGCCGCCGACGACCGCCAGATAGATCATCGCCGGCACCGCCATCCCGACCGTCGCCGCGATCACCGGCAGCCGCCGCCGGTCCCAGGTCGCCAGCCGCCCGTCGAGGAACTCGCGCTTGATCTCGAGGCCGACCAGCAGGAAGAAAACCGCCATCAGCCCGTCATTGATCAGCATGTGCAGGCTGAGCGGCGCCGCCCGCGGCGCGATCGGCGGGCCGAACGGATCGTGCAGCGCGTGATGATAGAGATCCTGCAGCCCGCTATTGGCGAGCACCAACGCCGCGCCGGCCGCCCCGATCAGCAACATGCCCCCGGCCGCCTCGCTGCTCATGAATCGCCGCAACGCCGAGCGCGGCC
>JAYRLF010000119.1:0-10560 GCA_041905385.1 Allosphingosinicella sp. | reverse complement strand
TCCCATAGGTCGATCCAGTCGCCCGCGCGCAAGGCGGACGCGAGCGACCGGACCACCAGCCCGGCCGCGTCATGATTGCTGATCGCCATGCGGCCACTGCTGAACGATCCGGACATCGACCCCGAGGCATCGACCAGCACCGCCAGCGCGGCCGGCGCATCGCCGCCGGCGCCCGGCGTGATCGTCAGCTCGACGCGGCGCCCGTCGGCGGCGCGTCCGGCCAGCGACGCCGCCGGCCAGGCCGGGACCGCAATGTCGATCGGCCGATTGAGCGGGACCTGCGCGCGGCTGTCGACCAAGGCGGTTCCTTCGACCGACACGCTCTCGGCATCGACCTCGAGGCTGGCCCATTGCCCGCCGGTCGCATAGGCGATCAGCTCGTCGCACTCGTTCAGCCCGGACAGGCCATAGACGTCGCCGACCGTGAGCGGGATGCGGAGCCGGCCGCGGCCGCCGGCGAAGGCGAGCGCCGCCGCCCAGCGGGTCGTCACCTCGACCTCGCCGCCGGGGCGCAGATTGGCGACCGAGACGGTGTGAATGCCGCGCAGCACTTCCTCGTGCAGCACTGCCGCCTTGCCCTGCTGGATGGCCGCCTCATAGGTCTCGCGCGCCGCCGCGCGGGGCTGGGCGCTCGCCGCGAGCCGACGCCCGTCGATCCGGGCCTCGAGCGCGAACAGGGCGGCGTGAACCGGCATCGGGACGCGCCGGCGCGCTCCTGGAGCCGGGTCATGAAGACGCCGAGCGGATCAATCCGGGCGGTGTTCGGCATCTGGGGACTCCTTGAGCACTTGGGTGAGGATGGATGCGACCCGGTCGACCAGCGGCGCGACCTCGGCGCCGCTCGCGACCATGTCGGGGCTGATCAGCAGGGTGATCCCGGGGACGACCGGAAACGGCGTCCCCTCGCGCGCGCCGAGCAGCAGCTTGATCGCGGCCGGCGGGAAACCGAGCTCGCGCAGCCGCATGTAGCGGCGGATGCCGGCGACATGCGCGTCGCCATAATCGGCATTGGACCGGCCGCCGCTCGGCGACGGGATGAAGCCCTCCGAGATCAGGTAGCGCACCTGCCGCTCGGCGATTCCGGTTCTGGCGATGAGTTCGGTCAGGCGCACGGTCACTCCTTTCGACAAGGAATGTGTCGAAAGATGCTGGCCGAGTCAATGCTTTTTACAAATTATTTGTCGAAAGCGCGCGGCGTGGGACTGAAGCTGATTGTTCGCGCAGAGACGCAGAGGCGCAGAGAGGCTGTGCCCCTGACGGCCCCAGCCGTCTTTCCGATGGTTCACGGAAGTGCGCGGCGCGCACGAAACGCTCGCACTCTCTGCGTCTCTGCGTCTCTGCGCGAAACAAATGCCGCGCTTGCCCGGCCGCCCTCAGGCGGCGTCGGAGATGTGCGAGCTCTGCTGCTGGGCCAGCCACGATTCGAGCTGATCGACCGGCATGGCGTGAGCGTAGAGATGGCCCTGGAGCGCGTCGCAGCCGGCCTCGAGCGCGATCATCTCCTCCTCGCGGCAGGAGACGCCCTCGGCGACGACGTCGAGGTCCATGGCATGGCCGAGCGTGACCGCGGCGCGGATGATCGCGACGCTCTGGTCGCGCGCGGCGATGTCGATGAACGAGCGGTCGAGCTTGATCTTGTCGACCGGGAAGCGGCGCAGGCAGCTCAGCGACGAATAGCCGGTGCCGAAATCGTCGAGCGCGATGCGGAAGCCGTCGCGGCGCAATTGCTGGATCGCCTGGCTGCACAAGGAGCCATGCTCGATGAACAGGCTCTCGGTGATCTCGAGCTCGATCTGGCGCGGCTCGACCTGCTCCTCGGCGGCGATCGCGCGCAGCGTGGCGGGCAAGGACGGAATCCGGAACTGCATCGGCGACAGGTTCACCGCGACCGCAAGCTCGGGCCAGCGGCGGGCCGCCCGGCAGGCGTCGCGGAAGGTCAAAAGGCCGATATCGTCGATCACCCCACATTCTTCGGCGATCGGGATCACTTCGGCCGGCGGCACCTGGCCGAGGGTCGGATGGTGCCAGCGCAGCAGGCCTTCGAGGCCGACGACGGCGCCGCGGCTGCCGATGATCGGCTGGAAGTGGAGCTCGAGCCCGGTGCCCTCGCGCAGCTCGACGCGCAGCGCATTCTCGATCTGGTCGCGGCGCTGGACGTCGGCGTCCATCGCCTCGGTGAAGATGCGGAAGCAGTCGCGGCCGGCCGCCTTGGCGCGGTACATGGTGATGTCGGCCTTGCGGAGCAGCTCTGAGGCTTCCGCCACGTCCTTGCTGGCGAAGACCGCGCCGATGCTGACGCCGACCCGCGCCTCGCGCTCGCCGATGAGGAACGGCTGGCGGATGACGTTGATGATCCGCTCGCACAGGCGGCGGACGTCTGCCTCGCCCTTCGGGCTGACCTGGACGATCGCGAATTCGTCGCCGCCGATGCGGGCGACGGTGTCGGTCTCGCGGATCAGCGAGCGCAGCCGCTCGCCGACCTCGGCGACCAGCCGGTCGCCGGCATTGTGGCCGAGCGTGTCGTTGACCTGCTTGAAGCGGTCGAGATCGAGCATCAGCAGCGCGACCTGCTCGCCGGAGCGGCGGTAGCGGGTCAGCGCCTGGCTGAGGCGATCCTCGAGCAGGGCGCGGTTGGCAAGTCCGGTGAGCTGGTCGTGGAGGGCCTGGTGCTGGGCCGCTTCCTGCCGGTCCTCGAGCTCGTGCACGAGGTCGACGATCGAGCGGTAGAGGAAGGACATGACCAGGATGACGGCGACGGCCGAGGTGAGCGCGATCGGCCAGATCGCGCTGAACAGCTCGATCCGGGACGCCGTATCCTCACGAATGATGCTGACCGTGGCGAAGTTCGTCAGGACGAGCGTCGCAACGGCAGCAGAAACGATCGGTGGCCCGACCTTTCGTGAATAACCCACTTCCGTCTCCCCCAGAAGGCAGGGGAAGTAACAGAGGAGCGGTTAACAAACCTTTCAGACCATTCGGCCGGATTCCCTTAGGCGAGGGCAACTGCCCCGCCCCTGGATCCGCTCATTTCAGCCGTTCGATCAGCGCCATGGCCGCCGCCGGATTGCGCTCCTTGGCGCCGCTGATCACGAAGGCGAAGACCTCGCGCGATCCGGCCGGCGCCTCGGCCTTGCTCAGATATTTGAGGCCCGTCGGGCTCTTGCCGGCCGCCCAGGACCGCGCCGCCCTGGCCCAGCGGTCGAGCGCGTCGGCCGGATATCCGGCGGTCTCGTCGGTCCGGGTGCGCTGCAGCCGGGCGTAGACGAAGTCGGCCGAGAGGTCGGCGATCTCGGGATAGGTCTCATGATCGGCGAACACGATCGCGACGCCGGCGGCGCGGGCCATGGCGACGAACTCGCGGCTGCAGAAGCTTTCGTGGCGCACTTCGATCGCGTGGCGCAGCCGGATTCCGTCGCGGCTGGTCGGCAGCAGCATCAGGAAGGCGCGAAGCTCGACCGGATCGAAACGTTTGGTCGGCGCGAGCTGCCACAGGATCGGGCCGAGCTTGTCGCCGAGCTCGGTGAAGCCCTGCGCGCAGAATTTGCCGATCGCCTCGCCGGCCTCGCCGAGATTCTTGCGGTTGGTGGCGAAACGCGACGCCTTGATCGCGAACTTGAACCCATCCGGCACCATCTTCGCCCAGCCGGCGAACAGCTCGGGCCGCTGCAGCTTGTAATAAGTGGCGTTGATCTCGGTCGCGGTCAGATGCTGGCCGAGATATTCGAGCTGCTTCTTCTTGGAGAGGCCTTGCGGGTAGAAGGTCTCCCGCCAGGGTTCATAATCCCAACCGCCGACACCGACATGAATAGTGCTCATGCGGCTGCCTCTAATGGGTCCGGGGGCGGGCCGCCAGATCAGTGCGCCGCGAAATCCGTGACCAGATGCCAGGTCCGATCGGCATGCGCCGGCGCAAACGGATCGAGATGGCCCGCCCCGCCGAATGTCTCGAGCCGTGCGCCCGGCACCGCGGCGACCAGCGCGTCGACCGACTCGCGGCGGAAGAAGTCGTCGCCCTCGCCCCAGAGGATGAGCAGTCGCCCGTCGAGCGCGCGCGCCTCGCGTCGCGTGAACAACGGCGCCGTGCCGATCGCGGCCAGATCGGCGAAATGCCGACGCAGCCGCTGGATCTGCCCCTCCCCCTGCTCCGCGAAATTGGTCAGCCAGGCCGACAGCCCCTCGGACGGCTGCACCGAGTCGCGACGCATCGAGTCGAGATTGGCCGGACTGAACGACCAGCCCACTCCGATCGCCGCAACCGGCGCCCGCAGTCGCGCCGCCAGCTTGATGGCGACGATGCCGCCCGAGCTCGCGCCGACGATCAGCGACGGCCGCGGGCACGCGCGGCGCGTCGCCGCCGCGACCGCGTCCGTGGCCCGGTCATAGTCGAACCTTTGCGCGAGGCGCGACCGTCCATGGCTCGGCAGGTCCGGAAAATGGATGCGCACGCCATGGGCGCTCGCCAGCAACGGCGCGCGCCGCTCCCAGAATCGGCCCGAGGCGCCGAACGGATGGAGCAGGATCCAGCATCGCGCCCCCTCTCCCACAGCGCGGACGTGCACGGCGGGCGCGCTCGGCGGCTGGGCGACCGCCGCGGCGGAAGTGGCCGCGGCCAGCATGCTCATCGAAACGGCAACGCATCGCATCGGCCCACCCCTCAATCGACAGGTGCGACCTTCCATGTTCGGCGGCACGGCGACAGGGCGCATCGATAAAGGCGCCGCCCCCATCGGCAAAACGCGCCACCCGCATTTCGCTAAAGAATCTGACAGCGGCCGCCGTCGGCTTCGGGTCTTGGGATGCCGTCTCGCAAGGCGGAGGTCCTGAAATGATGCGCATCTGGAAAAGAACGGCCGGCCTGGTGGGCCTGCTCTCGGCCGCAATCGGCCTGGCCGGCCCGGCGCTGGCATCGGATCATCTCGACACGCGCACGGTGATCGCGGATCCGCGTGCCGATATCGGCGACCTCTACGCCTGGATGTCTCCGGACGGCCGCCGGCTCAACCTGGCGATGACCATGGTCGGCCACAGCTTCTCGAGCGAGCTGGTCTACGCCTTCCATGTCGACAGCGGCCCGCGCTTCGGCGAGACCGGATCGACGGTCCGTGTCGAATGCCGCTTCGACGCGGCCGGCCTCGCAAGCTGCCGCCTCGGCGACCGCGACCATCTCCACGGCGTCGCCGGCGGCCCGGAAGGAATCCAGGGCCGCAATGGCGAGTTCCGGGTCTTTGCCGGACTGCGCGACGACCCCTTCTTCAACAATGTCCGCGGTTCGCGCGATGCCTATCAGGTCGCCGCCGGCGCGCTCGCCCGCGGCGCGTCCGTCGACGGCGCCAATTGCGCCGCCTTCGATCGCGCCACGTCCGATTCCATCCTCGGCAAGTGGCGGCAGACCGAGGGCGGTCCCGGCGCCAATTTCCTCGCCGGCTGGACCCCGGCATCCTTGATCGTCTCGGTCGAGCTGGACGAGGTCGATCGCGGCGGACCGATGCTCGCCATCTGGGCCACCACCTCGAACCGGCAGCGCCAGGTCGACCGGATGGGCCGCCCCCTGACCGGCAATGCGCTGCTGGCGCCGCTCGCGGCGGACGAGGTGAGCGACACTCTCAAGGACATCTACAATATCGCCGCACCGGAAGAATGGGCGCGCTTCGTCCCCGACATCGCGCGGACGCTCGGCCTCTACGACAGTTTCGACGGCCTATGCGGCAACCAGCTGCTCGCCGACGGTTCGGCGCCGCCGGCGCGGCGCTATTTTCCGCTCGCCTCGATCCTCGCCGACGACCGGCTCTGGGTGAACAGCGCTTCGGGAAGCTGCGCGCAATTCTTCGCCGTCGAGCTGGCCAGCCTTGCCGGCCGGACCGCGCTCGCCGGCGATTGCGGCGGGCGGACGCCGACCCAGGATGCGGTCGACGTCTATCGCTCGCTGCTTGCGATGGGCCGCGTCAACGGCGTCGACGACGGCGTCGACCGCGACGAGGCCGATCATTCGAGCGCTTCATTCCCCTTCCTGGCGCCGGTCCAGGCGGGCGCGCGGCGCGATTGAGTCGGAGCCGTCAGCGTCCCCGGCTTTCCCGGCGATAGGCCGCCGGGCTCTGGCCATAAAAGCGGCGAAAGGCCGCGCTGAAATGGCTGTGGCTCGAGAAGCCGAGCTCGAGGCCGAGCATGGTCAGGTCGTCGCAGCGCGGCAGCGCCTCGAGCGCGTGCGACAGACGCAGCCGCAGCTGATAGCGGTAGAGCGGCACGCCTTCGACCTGCTGGAACGACTGGGTCAGATAGACCGGCGAGACGCCGACCGCGCCGCCGATCTCGGCCAGGGACCAGCGCCGCGCCAGGTCCGAGCCGAGCACCAGCTTGGCGCGGTCGACGAGACGCTGGCGCGCCCAGCTGCCGGCCGGTCGGCGCGAGGCGTCGGCGCCAAGCACCCGTCCCGCCAGGCTCAGGACGAGCTCCTCGCCCGGCAAGGCGTCGGCATTCGTCGCGAGCCGATGGCGGAGCAGGGCCGCCAGCCGCTGCGCCTGCGGATCGAGGCGGCGGCGATGCTCGGTCGTCGCCGCCACGCCGCGTGCGCGGATCGCGCGCGGCGTCACCTCGTCGAGGATCGCGGCCCCAAGTCCGATCGACAGGCAGGCATCGCCGCCGGCGACGGGATGGCTCATCCGGAAGGGCTCGCCTTCGTTGATGAAGAGCATCTGGTTCGGATCGACCACCGCGCTGCGCCGGCCGACATGCGATACGAACAGGCCGCGATAGGGAAAGACGAGATGGGTCGCGGCCGCGCATTCCTCGTCGCCGTCATGTGCATGGCCGCCCGGGCAGATGACGTCCCAGACGGTGGCCGTCGGGCTGTCGAGCAGCAGGCGGGAGGCGAGCGCGGTCATCGCTTTCGCCATAAGGCGCGCCGGCGGTCGAGGCGAGCAAAAGACTGTGGCATGGCGGCCCGCCTGTCGTCATGGTGTCGACGGACAGGACGGCGGAGGAATGGATGCTGCTCCATTATGCACGGCTCGCAATCAGGCTGCTGGTCGCCGATCGCTGGTTCAGCCTGGTCAATCTGAGCGGCCTCGCACTGGGCCTCGCCAGCGTCGTCATGATCGGGCTCTATGTCCGGCACGAGTTCAATCATGACGATTTCCTGCCGAACAGCGAGACGCTCTACCGGATCGACACGGTCGAGACCGCCCCCGGCCACGACCCGATCGAGATCGCGCTCGCGCCGGGGCCGCTGGCGCCGGCGCTGAAGGCCCAGTTTCCGCAGATCGAGGCGGTCAGCCGCGCCTATCGGTTCGAGGCGACCGCGGTGCGCGACAACCAGCCTTTCTCGGAGATGATCCTCGCCGCGGACCCGAATTTCTTCTCCCTGCTCGGCCTGCCCTTCGCCGCCGGCGCGCCCGAGCAGGCGCTTGCCGGCAGCAGCAGCGTCGCGATCAGCGAGCGGGCGGCCGAGAAATATTTCGGCACCATTGCGGCGGTCGGCCGGCGCCTGACGCTGCGGCTGCCGCAGGCGCGCGACTTCACCGTCAGCGCGGTGTTCCGGACAATTCCCGACAACAGCCATCTCGATTTCGACATCGTCATCCCGCACGCCGCCTATTTCGGCGCCGCCGCCGAGGACGTGCGGGCGATTCCCGACAGCTGGGGCGGCGCCTATTTCCACACTTATGCCCGGCTGCGCTCCGGAACCGGTCCGGCCGCCATCGAAGGCCACCTTCCGGCCCTGGTCGACCGCAGCTTCCCGGCCGCGCTGCGCGAGATCATCAGCACGCCGCCGCACGAGGTCTATCGCTTCCGCTTCGTCCAGGCCGCCGACATTCATTTCGAAGGGGCGCCGATCGAGGCGATGCGGCCGCCGGCGAGCCGGACCGCTTTGATCGCCTTGTCCTTCGTCGCCGTGCTGATCCTGCTGATCGCCTGCATCAATTTCGGCAATCTGCTGGCGGCGCGCTCGTCGCTGCGGGCCCGCGAGGTGGCGTTGCGCAAGGTCGTCGGCGCCGCCCGCGCCGACATCCTCGTCCAGTTCCTGTTCGAGGCGCTGCTGGTCGCCGGCGTCGCCGGCCTGCTCTCGGTCGCTTTGGTCGAGATCGGCCTGCCCTATCTCGAGGCGAGTCTCGGCCTGCCCGCTTATTATCTGCGGCCCGACATCGCCACCGTCTGGCTCGGCATGGCGGCCCTGATCTTCGCAACCGCCGCGATCGCCGGCGTCTATCCGAGCCTGCTGATTTCGAAGATCCGCCCGGCCGCGGTGTTCAACCGCGAGTTCGCGCGGCGTTCGGGCGGGCGGCTGCGCGGCGCCCTGATGTTCTTCCAGTTCGCCATCTCGATCGCCTTGGTCACCGTGACGATCGTGATGCTGATGCAATGGCGCCTCACCCAGCATATGGATCTCGGCTTCGACCGCGCCGGACTGATGGTCGTGCGCGCGCCCGGCGGCGACCCGGACCATGCGCAGGCGCGCGCCTTTGCCGACGCCTTGGTCCGGCTCCCGGGCGTCGAGCGCGCCGCCTTGTCTTCGGCAGTGCCCTCGGACGTGTCGGAGAACAATCTCACCATCCGCTTCGGCGGCGAGAGCCGGCCGATGCAGCTCGGCTATCACCGCGTCGACAATGATTTCTTCGCCACTTATTCGGTCACGCCGCTCGCCGGCCGCCTCTCGACGCCCCGCGCCGAGCGCGGCGCGGGCAATGCGCCGGCCGGCCGCGCCACCCCGATCGTCCTCAATCGCTCCGCGCTCGATCGGCTGGGATTCGACCGGCCGGACGAAGCGATCGGTCAGGTGCTGCAAGGGCGCGACACGCCCTATGAGGTCATCGGCGTCGTCCCCGATCTCCACTTCCGGTCGCTCCACGCGCCGGTGCGCGACGAGGCGTTCGTGCTCGACCAGGCGGCCGGCGCCAATGTCTCGCTGAGGATCGCGCCGGGCCGCGAGGCGGAGGTGGCAAATCAGGTCGACCGGCTCTGGCGCGAGCGCTTCCCGTCCGAGCCGATCGACCGCGCCGCGCTCGCCGACCTGATCGGCGACCTCTACGCCAAGGATGCGCGGCAGCTCGTCCTGCTGACCATGTTCGCCGGCCTCGCCATCATCCTCTCCTGCGTCGGCCTGCTCGCCATGGCGGCCTTCGCGCTGCAGCGGCGCACCCGGGAGATCGCGCTCCGCAAGGTGCTCGGCGCGCGCACCGCGGACATCTTGCGGCTGCTGCTCTGGGATTTCCTGCGGCCGGTGCTGCTCGCCAATCTGATCGCCTGGCCGATCGCCTGGTACGTGACGCGCAACTGGCTCGACACCTTCTCCTACCGGATCGACATGCCGCCGCTCGCTTATGCGGCAGCGACGATCGCGACGCTGCTGCTGGCTGCGGCGGCGGTGATCGTGCACAGCGTGCGGACCTCGCAACTCCACCCGGCGCCGGCGCTGCGGCGGGAATAGGTCCCCTTCGCCGCACGGAACCGCACTTTCGCAGATCGGAACTTGCCGATGGCGACCGCCTCGATTGGAAGGCGGCAATTCGTCACCGGCAAGGACCGCCGACATGCACCCGCTCGCCATCTTCATCCTCGCCGCGCCCGCGATCGGCCTGATCTTCGTCGCGACCTTCGCCGCCACCCTGCTCCTCACCTGGCTCGCCGGCTGGCGCAGGCGCGCGGCGCTCGCCGCGATATGGGCGCTCTGGATGGCGGTCGCGGTCCTGTTCCAGCTGACCCTGCAGAGCGACATTCCATTCAGCCTGGAATTCTATGTGCTCGAGCTCGTTCTCGTCGCGACCGGCTTCGTGCCGGCCATGCCGGGCGCCTGGATCGGGGCACGGCTGCGGCGGCGCAGACCCGCCGGACTGCCGAGCTGAGATCGGAGCCCGATCTCGCCGCGGCTCAGAAATCCGCCGAAAGCTGGGCGCTGAACCGGCGCACGTCGCGCAGGAAGAAGCTGTGGCTGCCCGACACCTGCAGCAGCCTTTCGTCGGTGACGTTCTGAAGGCTGAGGCGCGCCGCCATCGGGATGTCGCCGATGCGGAAGCGATAGCGTGCGCCGAGATCGATCGTCGTCACCGCCGGCACGCGCAGCTGGCGGCCGCCGAGCGCCTCATAGGTTCGGGTGCTGGCGATGACGTCGCCGCTGTGGACCGCGGTCAATTGGATGGACAGGCCCGCCACCCAGGGCACGGCATAATCAAGATCCAGCCGCGCGTTGATCGGCGTCGAGTTGAGCGGCCGCGGCCCGGTCAGGCCCGAGGCCACCGCCGGACCGATCACCCGCGGGTCATAATAGACCAGGCCGGCGACGGAGCGCAGGCCGGGCAGCGGCTGCGCGACGAGCGACAGCTCGACGCCGCGGTTGCGGCGCTCGCCGAGGCGCCGGTAGACATTGGCGGGATCGGTCGCGAAATAGGGCCGGCGCGTCTCGAAGACGCCGGCGATCAAATTGGTGCCGCCGAAACTGAGCCGCAGACCGGCATCCCATTGCTGGGTCGGTGAAGCAGGCGGCGGATCGTCGCGATTGAGCGCGCTCTGCGGCGGCGCGGCCGTCTCCTCCAGCCCGACGGTCCGGCCGCCAGAGAGGGTGAGCCATGC
>JAYRLF010000555.1:0-1991 GCA_041905385.1 Allosphingosinicella sp. | reverse complement strand
GATGCTCACCCGCGACGGCCGCTTCATCTGGTTCTTCTCCTCGGGCGCGCTCGATCTCTACGGCGCCGGCCGCTGGACGCTCGGCGCCGACGGCGCGGTCACGCTCGACAGCGATCCGGCGGTGGTGCCGCCTCAGCTCGAGCTGATCGGCCGCAGCTACGACCCGCAGGTCGGCGCCGCGGTCCGGCTCGCCTGCGACAGCGGCGAGGTGTCGAACTTCATGACGCCGGTCATCTTCCGTCGCGGCGCCGAGCCGGAGGGACATCGGTTCGAGCGGCTCGAGGCGCGCGTCGGCCAGGACGCGGCGCGGCCGGTCGAAGCGATCCAGATCGTCAGCGGCCCGTTCGATTTCGGATCCGATCGCATCCCGGTCACGCCCGAGGCCAATGTCTTCACCTTCCGCTTCCATCCCAACGATCTCGGCTATGAAGGCTTTGCCGGGCAGCGAGCGAGTGTCGCCAATGGCGTGCTGACGATGAACTGGCGCGGCGAGGCCATCCAATATCACCGCACCGGCACCGCCGACGGCCAGGAAATGCCCCAGCTGCCGCGCGCCGAGCGGCCCGTGCCCGACGCCGCCCCGGTCGCGCTCACCGTCTCGATCGGCGAGGGCGTCGACGCGCTGCGCGCGCGCGCCGGCGAAGGGCTGGTGGTTCGCGAAGAGGACCGTATGGTCGCGGCGCGCGGCCCGGTCGACCTGCGCCTCACGATCGGCGAGCACAGCATCGATCTCGGCCGAACCAATGGCGGGCGAAGGCCGCTCATGGTCTTCGACAGCTACGACAGCGGCATGGTCGACGGCCTCGGTTTCGAGACCGGCGAGCTGCAGACGCTCGACTCGGCCCTGGCCCGCGCCCAGGCACTGCAGGCCTGGCTCGCGCAAGCCGGTTTCCGCCCCAGTTCCGAGCAGGGGGACGACCCGCCTTTCTCGACCGTCGGGGTCATCGTCGGCGAACCCGCCGTCGCCACCGACTGGCCGAGCGCCCGCCGCGCCCTCGCCGACGAGCAGCGCGCCATCGCCGAGATGAACCTCTACGTCCTGCGCACCCAGGACCATCTCGCCGCCGTCAAGCTGATCAACGTCCGCCGCACCGAAGCCGAACGCTGTGCCCACAGCAGCCTGACCGGCCCGGAATGGCGCCTGGACGTAGCAATCCTGCGCAGCCGCACGCCGGCCTGAGTCGGGACGACGCCAGATTCCCCCCTCCCCTGGATGGGGAGCGACTATCTGGACGGTCATACGGCGGCTTCAAAAGAACGCTCCGGATTTGTGTCCCGGCGAAGGCCGGGACCCAGATCGTTGCCGCAGTTGACCCGCCCTACGCCGGATGACTCTCCAGCAGGGACTTCAACGGCACCTCCGGATCCGCCAACGCCGCCTTGTCCGGCGCGACCCCGGCGGCCACCAGCTTGTGCCCCTGCGCATAATCCTTGACTGCATTGACGCAGTCCAGGGCGATCACCCGCCCCTCTTTCAGATAGATCGCGGCAAAACTCCGCGCCCCCGGATCGCCGCGCAGGACGATCTCGTCATAGCCGAGGTTGAGCCCGACCGTTTGCAGCCGAAGGTCATATTGGTTCGACCAGAACCAGGGCAAAGCCCGGTAAGGCGCCGGTTCCCCGGCGATGAAGGACGCGACGGTGCCGGCCTGGTCGACCGCATTCTGGACCGACTCCAGCCGCACCCGCGCGCCGCCGGCAAAGACATTCTTATGCGCCGCGCAATCGCCGATCGCGAAGACGTGCGGCAGGCTGGTGCGGCAAAATTCGTCGACCTCGACGCCATTGCCCGACGCCGCGCCGGCCGCGACCAGAGGCTCGATCGAAGGCCGGATGCCGATGCCGACGATCGCCAGCTCGGCCGCGATCCGCTCGCCGCCGGCCAGGCGAACAGCGCCAAGTCGGCCGTCCTCGCCTTCCAGCGCCTCGACCATCGCGCAGGTGCGCAGGTCGACGCCGTGGCCGCGATGCTCGGCTTCGAAGAAGGCCGA
>JAYRLF010000554.1:0-1996 GCA_041905385.1 Allosphingosinicella sp. | reverse complement strand
ACCTTCGCCTTGGCGAAGTGGCCGCGCATCGGCTGGGTCACGTTCTTGACCTTGGCCTTGCCGTAGCCGAGCTGCACCGCCGTGTACTTGTCCTTCTCCTCGGAGCGGACAGCCACGACCTGGAGCTGGTCGACCTTCAGGACGGTGACCGGCACATGCTCGCCCGCGTCGTTGAAGACGCGGGTCATGCCGACCTTCTGGGTGACGAGACCGCAACGCATGGTCTGTTCCTTCCTTAGGCGCCGAGCTTGATCTCGACGTCGACGCCGGCGGCGAGGTCGAGCTTCATCAGCGCGTCCACGGTCTGCGGGGTCGGGTCGACGATGTCGAGCACGCGCTTGTGGGTGCGGATCTCGAACTGCTCGCGGGACTTCTTGTCGATGTGGGGCGAGCGGTTGACCGTGAACTTCTCGATCCCCGTCGGCAGCGGGATGGGCCCGCGAACCTGCGCGCCCGTCCGCTTGGCCGTGCTCACGATCTCGCTCGTCGACGTGTCGAGCACGCGATGATCGAAGGCCTTCAGCCGGATCCGGATATTCGTGTTGTCCATGGTCTGTACTCGCTCAGCGCCGACGGCGTTACTTGACGATCTTGGTGACGACGCCGGCGCCGACGGTGCGGCCGCCCTCGCGGATCGCGAAGCGCAGGCCCTCGTCCATGGCGATCGGCTGGATCAGCTCGACGACCATCCGCGCGTTGTCGCCCGGCATCACCATCTCGGTGCCTTCCGGCAGCGTCACCACGCCCGTCACGTCGGTCGTGCGGAAGTAGAACTGCGGACGGTAGTTCGTGAAGAACGGCGTGTGACGGCCACCCTCTTCCTTGGTCAGGATGTAGGCCTCGGCCTCGAAGTTCGTGTGCGGCGTGATCGAGCCCGGCTTGGCCAGAACCTGGCCACGCTCGACGTCCTCGCGGCCGACGCCGCGCAGCAGCGCGCCGATGTTGTCGCCCGCCTCGCCCTGGTCCAGCAGCTTGCGGAACATCTCGACGCCCGTCACGACCGTCTTGGTCGTCGCCTTCAGGCCGACGATCTCGATTTCCTCGCCGACCTTCACGATGCCGCGCTCGACGCGGCCGGTCACCACCGTGCCGCGGCCCGAGATCGAGAACACGTCCTCGATCGGCATCAGGAACGGCTTGTCCTTGTCGCGCGTCGGCTGCGGGATGTAGCGGTCAACCTCGGCCATCAGCTTCAGCACGGCCTGCTCGCCCAGCTCCGGGTTCTTGTCTTCCAGCGCCATCAGCGCCGAGCCGCGGATCACCGGGATGTCGTCGCCCGGGAACTGGTAGCTCTTCAGCAGCTCGCGAACCTCGAGCTCGACCAGGTCCAGCAGCTCCGGATCGTCGACCATGTCGCACTTGTTCATGAACACGACCAGCGCCGGAACGCCGACCTGGCGGGCCAGCAGGATGTGCTCGCGGGTCTGCGGCATCGGGCCGTCGGCCGCCGAGACCACCAGGATCGCGCCGTCCATCTGCGCCGCGCCGGTGATCATGTTCTTCACGTAGTCGGCGTGGCCCGGGCAGTCGACGTGCGCGTAGTGGCGGTTGTTCGTCTCGTACTCGACGTGCGCCGTCGAGATCGTGATGCCGCGCTCGCGCTCCTCCGGAGCCTTGTCGATCTGGTCGTACGCCGTGAACGTCGCGCCGCCCGTCTTCGCCAGGATCTTCGTAATCGCCGCCGTCAGCGACGTCTTGCCATGGTCGACGTGCCCGATCGTCCCGATGTTGCAGTGCGGCTTGTTCCGCTCAAACTTCGCCTTCGACATGGTGTCACGACCCTCTGCTAGTCAGCCTTCGACTACGCCGCACGCGGTGGCGCCTTCAAACTGGAGCGGGTGACGGGAATCGAACCCGCATAGCCAGCTTGGAAGGCTGGAGCTCTACCATTGAGCTACACCCGCACTCTGAACAGGGTCCCGCACTGCGTTGCGCTGGTGGAGGGGGAAGGATTCGAACCTTCGTAGACGCGAAGTCGGCAGATTTACAGTCTGCT
>JAYRLF010000553.1:0-2004 GCA_041905385.1 Allosphingosinicella sp. | reverse complement strand
AGTTGAGGCAGAAGCGGTGCGGCTCCTCGGTGATCGCGCCGCAACCCGGGCAACGCGGCGGCAGCGCGAAATCCACGATCGGCCGGACCAGATTGCGGGCAAAAGCGACCGGCACGTTCATCGGCAAAGTCTGCGCGAAGCGAAGGGGCTGGGCAAGCGGCGGCGCGACAGATGAAGCGATCCGGTCTAAGAGCCTTGGCGATGGAGATTCTCCTCTTCGGCAAACTTGCCGAACGCGCCGGACGCGCGGTCGAGCATGATGTCGGCGCCGGTTGCACGGTCGCCGAGCTTCGGCGCGGCCTTGCGAACGCCGTGCCGGAGATTGCCGAAATACTGGGCCTGCCTTCGACGCGCGCCTGTATCGGCCAGGAGATGGTCGGCGAGGACGCGATGGTGCGGCCCGGCCAGGAAGTCGCCTTCCTGCCGCCGTTGTCGGGTGGCTGAACATGACCGGCGAGACGCGCCTCGAACCAAAAACCTTGCTGCCCGAGCGCGAGCTGGCCGCCTTCATCGCCCGGCTCGGTGGCGACGGCGCCGTGGTCAGCTTCGTCGGCCTCGCGCGCCACGGCGACGCCGGCGGCGGCGCCGTGACGGGCCTCCATCTCGACCATTATCCTGGCATGACCGAGGCCTCGCTCGCGCGCATCGCGGCCGACGCGCTGGCCCGTTTCGCGGTGAGTGCCGTGCGCGTCGTCCATCGCTGCGGCGATGTCCCAGCAGGCGAGGCGATCGTCTTCGCCGCCGCTGCCGCACGCCACCGACGCGCCGCCTTCGAGGCGGCCGACTATCTGATGGACCGGCTCAAGACCGACGCGATGTTCTGGAAGCGCGAGGACGGGCTTGACGGTTCGCGCTGGATCGAGCCAACCGAGACCGACCGCGCCGATCGCGCGCGCTGGAATGACTGATGCCGGGAATTGACGAGAGCCTGACCTTCTACCCGCTGCGGATTGCGGTGCTCACAATTTCGGACACGCGCACCCCGGAGACCGATACATCTGGCACTCTGCTGGTCGAACGCCTGACCAAAGCAGGCCACGACCTTGCCGACCGCGCACTTGTGACCGATCAGGTCGAGGCGATCCGCGCTCAGGTCGAGGCGTGGGCGGACGATCCGTCCATCGACCTGATCCTCACCACCGGCGGCACTGGCTTCGCCCCGCGCGACGTCACCCCGGAAGCGGTGAAGCCTTTGTTCCGGCGCGAGATGGAAGGCTTCTCGATCGTCTTCCATCAGGCGAGCCTCGCCACGGTCGGGGTGGCGACCCTCCAGTCGCGCGCCTTTGCCGGCCAGATCGGCGACACATTCATCTTCTGCCTGCCCGGATCGACCGGGGCGTGCCGCGACGGCTGGGACCGGGTGCTCGCGCTCGAGCTCGACAGCCGGCACCGCCCCTGCTCGCTCGCTGGTCAGGTGCCGCGCCTCAGGGAGCTGTGCGCATGAGCCGGCTTACCCATGTCGGACCCGACGGGCGAGCCCGGATGGTCGACGTGACCGACAAGCCGGCGACGCGCCGGACGGCAAGCGCGGTCGGCTTCCTCTCCTGCCTTCCCGAGACGCTGGCGCAATTGCGCGCCGGCACGACACCCAAGGGGTCGGTGATCGAGGTGGCGGAGCTGGCCGGGGTGATGGCGGCGAAGCGAACCGCCGACCTGATCCCGCTCTGCCACCCGTTGCCACTCACCAAGGCCGAGGTGACGATCGAGATCGACGATGCGCTGCCCGGATTGCGGATCGCGGCGGAGGTGCGGACCACCGGCCCGACCGGCGTCGAGATGGAGGCGCTGACCGCGGTCTCGGTCGCCTGCCTGACCCTGTTCGACATGCTGAAGGCGGTCGACCGGACGATGACCATCGGCGGCATCCAGGTCACGGCCAAGGCCGGCGGCACGTCGGGAGATTGGACGCCGAACCGGTGATCGGCTTCGACGAGGCGATCGCCCTGATCCGGGACGTCGCGGAGCCGCTGGGAACGGAACAGGTGGCGGTCGTCGACGCCCATC
>JAYRLF010000118.1:0-10730 GCA_041905385.1 Allosphingosinicella sp. | reverse complement strand
CGATCCCGGGCCGGGTGTCGCTCACGGCGATTCCCGGCCCGCTGCATTCCACCCGCATGATCCCCGGTTGCAAAGCGCCGTCCGGCCGATGCGAGCCCTTGCCGGTGCGGGAACCGCGGGCCAAAACGCCCAAGGGATTGTCGGGAGGATGGGATGAGCGACTATAGGCGCGGCGAAGAGCGGGGGCGCGAGACGTCGCTTGCGGAGATGATCGACCTCGCGTCGCGCCGGATCATGACCGGCCTGGTGATCGCCGGCGGGGCGATCGGCATCGGCCTTTACGCGCAGCCGGGCCCGGCCAAATACCAGATCGTCGCGACCGACAATGGCATCGCCCGGCTCAACACCCGTAACGGCTATGTGACGACCTGCGAGGACGAACGCTGCACCCGCACGTTGCGGCCCGGCAGCGTCGACATTCGCGAATCCCGGCGGCGCGAGGCGCAGGCGCCCGCGGCGCGTCCGGCTTTGCCAGCACCGTCGCAGGCGCCGGCAGCGCAGCCGCAAGATTCCCAAGCGCAGAAAGCCGAGCAGCCGGCGCCGGCCGCCCGCTAGGGTTCGGACCCTAGCCTCCCGTTTCGACGGCGGCGAGCAGATCGCGGACGAGGATGCCGCGATGACGGCGCGCATCGCGGTCGAGAGGCAGCCGGTAGAGCACCCGCAGGAAGGCCATGTCCCATTCGGTCAGCGCGCGCGGTGCGCTCGGATCGTTCTCGAACAGGCCGAGGATCGATCCGCGCGCCGCGAAGTCGCTCTCACGAATCTCGGCAAAGGCCACCATCGCGGCATAGGCCGCGACGGCATCGAGCGGCATCCGATCGATCCGGCTGACGTCGATCAGGACGACGGCATCGACCAGGGCCCGCACCGCCTGGGTGCTCACCATGCTCGAATTGTAATGATAGATCGAAGGCACGCCGCTTGGCATGCCCGACCCCGCCCCCGTCGCGCTGCCGTCGATATTGATCCAATTGGGTCCGCTGCTCTGCGCGCTCATCCCATCACGGCCGCGAAGTCCGGTCGAATACCACCAGCGGATCGGCTGCGGATCGGCGAACAGCCGCTCGCGCTGGGCTCCGGTCACCTGGGACAGGCGGCGCGGCGCCTGGGTCTGGAACTGCCGCAAGATTTCGTTCGAATTGTCGGTGAACCGCACCTCGATATTGGCATGGCAATCCTCGGGCGCGACACGGATGCCGGCTTCGTCCGCGATCCGGCGCATCCGACGCTCGACGACGGCGGCATGGCGTTCGGAGAGACCAACCGCCTTCGGGCAGACCGGGTCGACCCAGCGCGCCACCGGCGTGTCGCCGGACGCGACCCCTGTGGCCGTGATGAATTCGACCGCGCGTTCACGGGCCTGTGCCGGCGTCAGTCGATCGCCGGTGACGACGATCGACTGCTCCGAGCTCGAACTCTCGGCGGGCGGCGCGGGCCGGGCCTGAGCCGAGGCCGCGGTTGCGATGCCGGCGGCGAGGACCGCCGCACCTGCCAGGACTGTGTGAGAGCGGAATTTGGTCATGCTGGCAAATCTGCTGCAAAACATGTCTGAAATCAATTGACCGGGCTTGCGCAGTGCCGAAGGCCCCGCTCCGCGCTCGACTTGTGCATCCCAAGTGGACTAGCGGCGTTGTGGACGGATCGCCACGGCGAACCGCGATCGGGAGGAGCAAGCGATGACCACCGGAACCATCGGCAACGACAATCTCAGCAACGATCCCAACATCACCAACGAGACGGTCAACGCGCTCGACGGGGATGACGTCATCACGATCGTGACGCCGAACAATCTGGGCAATCCCGGGCCGATTGTGACGGTCGATGGCGGCAACGGCTCCGACCGGCTGGTCGTCAACACCGCCGGCTCATTCCAGGCGATCACCGGGTCGGGCACGTCGGGGGCGATGAGCATCCGCTTCGGCCCTTCCCAATTCTATGCGGTGACCTGGAGCGCCGTCGAGCGGCTCGAGCTGACCGGCACCCTGTTCGGCGACGGCGCATTCGTCACCGGCGACTCGATCGATGTCCTGCGGTTCGTGAGCAGCACCGCGCGTGCGAATATCCAGACCAACGGCGGCGCCGACGACATCGCGCTGACCGGCACCTTCATCGCCGTCGCGATCAGCGCCGGCTCCGGCAACGATCTGGTCGACCTGCGCGGCCTGACCGGCGTCCTCGAGACGATCGGCGTCCAGGGCGGCGACGGCAATGACGTGCTGTTCGCAAGCCCGCTCGTCGACAGCCTGGCGGGCGGCAACGGCAATGACGCGCTGGTTTTCGGCAGCAATCTCACTGCAGCAGACGGCGCCGACGGCGGCGCCGGAACCGATACGGTCGTCGTCCAAGGCAATTATCCGGCGCTCCTGCTCGGCGCCGGCGTGGTCAACAATGAAGTCCTACTGGTCGCGTCGGGGAGCGACACCCGATTCGGCGACACGGCCGGCAACAGCTATGATTACGACATCACGACCGTCGACGCGAACGTGGCCGCGGGCGGCACGCTGACCGTCAGCGCCACTTTGCTCGAAGCCGGCGAGGATCTGGTGTTCGACGGCTCGGCCGAGACCAACGGCAGCTTGCGCATCTTCGCCGGTGCCGGCGACGACACGCTGACTGGTGGCGCGGCTCAGGACGGCTTCTTCTTCGGCGCCGACGACAATCTGACCAGCGCCGACGTGGTCAATGGCGGCGGCGGAACCGACAGCCTGGCGCTGCGCGGCAATTATTCCGGCGCCGATGCTGTGGTCTTCCAGAATGCCAGCTTCACCAATATCGAGGTGCTCGTCCTGCTGTCGGGGCTGACCAACGAGTTCGGCGGGCCGATCGTGCCGGGCGGTTTCGACTATGACCTCACACTGGCCGACGGTAATGTCGCCGCCGGCCAGCGGCTCGACATCATCGCAACCAATCTTGCCGCGACCGAGTCGGTGACGATCAATGCCGCCGCGGAGACGAACGGCTCGGTCCGCATCCTCTCCGGCGCCGGCTCGGACACTCTGATCGGAACCGCCAATGTCGACGTCATTTATGGCGCGCTCGGCGCCGACACGATCAACGGCGGCGGCAATGGCGACACCTATCTCTATCGCGCGGTCGCGGAATCGACGACGGGCTCGGTCGACACCCTCACCTTCTCGATCGGCGACCGGATCGATCTGTCCTTCATCGACGCGAATAGCGTCGTCCCCGGCAATGACAGCTTCACCTTCATCGGCGCAAACGCCTTCTCGAACGTTGCCGGACAGCTTCGCGCCTTCCAGTCGGCGCCGAACGTCTGGACGGTCCAGGGAGACGTCAATGGCGACGGCACCGCGGATCTGCTGATCACGGTGAACAGCGTGAACGCGCTGGTCGGCGCCGACTTCATCCTCTGACGGAGTTTCAGGCGGCTTCGCCCTCTGCGCCGACGATGTGAAGGGACGGCTGGCCGGAACGGGGCCGCCGCGCCTCGATTCGATGCGCGATCCGATCGACCAGATCGATGCGCGCCTGCTCTGACCGGTCGGCGCCATCAAATTCGGCATCGGCGCTGGCATAGCCCAGCCGCGCGCGCAGGCGGGAAAGGATCAGGTCCACGTCGTTCGGGGACGCGCTTGCCATCTCCTCGGCCAGCGCCGAGGCCAACCAGTCCCAGTTCCGCAAGTCCATTTTGCCACCCTGCATTGGTTCGACGAGCCGCCCTCTGCAGCCTGCGGGGTCGACGAAACCGAAATGACGCGAACGTCCCGCGTCGGGGATGAGCGTCCATCCCGGTTTCAGGATCGGCCGACCATCTGATTCACGATCGGGCGGAAACGGCGCCCGACCGGCAGCTCGGCGCCGCTTTCCAGCACGGCGACCGAGGCCCCGCTCGGCAGGCGGCGCAGGGCCCGGATCGCGTCGGCGCGGCAAAGGACCGACCGGTGCAGCCTTACGAACTTCGACGGATCCAGCGAGGATTCGACGCCGGCAAGGGTGCCGCGGACGAGTCCGAGCGGCGCCCCATCGCCACGGCCATGGAGGCGGACATAATTGCCCTCCGCCGCGAACCAGTCGACCTCGCTCGCAGGGATCCGATGACGGGTTCCGGTCCGCTCGATCCAGAAGACCGCTTCCACGGGCGCCGCCATCTCCTGCGCCCGATCGTCCGGGGCATCGTCGCGCGCCGCGCGCAGGGCACGCGAGAATGAGGTCGCTGCAAAAATGCCGAGCCCGGCGAGGAAATAGCCCGCCCACATCAGCAGCCACTGCACGTTGTTGCTGATCTCCGCGCCCTGGACGCCGCCGAGCAGTTGATAGACGCTGATCCGCACGCCGAAGATCAGCAGGCAGAACAGGGCGGCGACGCCGAGCACGTACCCCACCCGCCGTATCGGCGGCGCATCCTGGAGCGAGGCGTGAAGCCGGATCGCGAGCCAGAACAGTAGGGCGCCGACCGCGGTCGTCGCCAGCCGCCGCGGACTGAAAGGAGTGGCGACGCCGTCGGTCACGAGGATCGCCCAGACCGACAGGGTCACATAGGTGATCAGCCAGAAGCCGCCCGCGAACAGCAAGGATTCGCGGATCCGCCATGTCCCGACGGTGAGACGCGGCTCCGGCCTCGACCCGAGCTGTAGACGCATGCGACCATTCCCGCTGGCTCCGCCCGGACGGGCGTCTCCGCCCGGATGGGCGTCATAGCCCTATAGAACAGCGGATTCAGAAGACCACATGTGAAAAACCGCAGGTCGCCTTCAGCTGTCCAGGCGCCGCGGACTGGCGCCGGTCCACCTCTTATAGGCGCGCGAGAATGCGGCCGGCTCGGAAAAGCCGAGCCGATAGGCGGCTTCCTTCACCGACATGCCGCGCTCGCGCACATAGTGGAGGCCGAGCCGCCGCCGCAGCCCGTCGAGCAGCGCGGCGAAGGTCACGCCCTCCTGCTTGAGTCGGCGATAGAGCGTCTGGCGGCTGCAGCCGAGGGCGCGCGCGACATCGTCGATCCGAACCGGGCCCCGCTCGAGCATCAGTTCGATCCGCGCCTCGATCTCGCCGCGGAAGGAGCCGCTGGGCGCGGCTTCCGGCGGCGCCTGCCGCGCGTGCGATCGCTCGACGCTGGCCCGCGCATTGGCCTCGATCGCCTGGGCGACCTGCCCCAGCATGGACATCAGCGGACTTCCCGAGGTTTCAGCATCTTCCGCTTTGGGCGATGCGGCCCGGGCTCGACGCCGCTCCGGCCTGCCGAACAATTGCGCGAACAAGGTGGTGCACGGATCGACCCGGGCGCATTCGCCGCAGGCGCGGCGGCGCATCCGATCGGCACAGGCGGTCATCCCCATCACATGGCCCCTTCTGCATTGCTGTAATAATACACCGAAACAGCAATGCCTTCAAGGCACATGCCGGGCGATTGCGTTCGGCGGGCTTTGCGCGCTTAGGAGGAGGATGATCGAGCCGACGCCCGTCTCGACGATCGCGCATCTGATCCAGCTCGCGATCGCGCCCGTCTTTCTTCTCGCCGGCATCGGCGCGATCCTCAACGTACTGGCCAACCGCCTGGCCCGGATCGTCGATCGGGTGCGAAGCCTTGAGCGCGATTTCCTTGGCTATGACGAGGACGAGCAGCAGCGCGTGCGCAAGGAGCTTTGGCGGCTCGGCAAGCGCATGCGCCTGGTCAACGCCGCGATCACGACCTGCACCGCCAGCGCCCTATTTGTCTGTCTGGTCGTTGCGCTTCTGTTCGTCGCCGATCTGGGTGAGGTCCGTTGGGGAACCCCGGTGGCGCTGCTCTTCATCCTCGCCATGGCCCTGTTGATCGTCGCCCTGGTCCTGTTCCTGCTCGAGATCCGGCTGGCCGCGAAATCGCTGCGCATTCGCCAGGAATTGCTTGAGCTGCCGCCCGACGATTGATTCGATGTCGTCAGGAAGCCTTATGACAAACCGTGCGTTCTCGCTTGGCCACTGACGCGCCGAGGTGTCCCATGCGTACCCTGTTTGCGGCCATCCTGACCATGCTGGGCCTGGCCCTGCTTCTGTCCGGCGCCTATCTCGGCCTGGTCTATTTCGTCGGCTATGACGGCGTCTGGACATCGGATCTGCTCTGGATCGTCGTGCCCGCAGCGATCGGGATCATCCTGATCGGCTTCGGCATTCGCGCGATGCGGGCGCCGCTCGGACCGGTGCGACAAATGGAAAGCTCGCATTAACGGCGCCTTAGGGGCGCTGCGCACAGTCTTCCCGATCAACCCGGATGAAGGTGTGCAACGGTGAGTGAGCCCCTGTTCCTGCGCATGCAGCGCGTCATTGCGGCGAGTGTCGAAGGCGCGGTCGACAAGGCCGAGCAGGCGGCGGCGCCGAGCATGATGCGGCATTCGATCCGCGAGATCGAGGCGCTGATCGACCAGGTCCGGCGGGACCAGGCTTCGGCCAGGAAGCGGGCCGAGGCGGCCAAGACGGATCAGAAAGGGCTGCGGGTGCGTCTGGCCGCGCTCGAGGAGCAGGCGCGTTTCGCGCTGGACAGGGACCGCGCCGACTTGGCCGAATCCGCGATTTCTCGGCAGCTCGAGATCGAGAATGAGATCGTGCGGCTCGAGGCGGTGCAAATCGAATCGGCCCATCGGATCGCCGAATTCGAGGGCAGCATCGGCGAGCTCGAGGCGCGCAAGCGCGAAATGGATCGGCAATATTCGACGTTCGAAGCGGCGCGCCGTGCCGCAGCCGAGGCGAGCCCGCCGGCCTTGCCGACGCCGAAGCGCGACATCCAGGTCGAGCGCGCCGGACGCGCGTTCGAGCGCGCGATGGCGGCGACCGCCGGCGCCGCGATCGAGCAGGCCGAAATCGACGCCCTCAAGCGTGAAGCGCTCGTCGCCGAGCGTCTGGCGGCCCTGCGTGCGGGCGGGAGCGCGGCCAAGACCCCCAAGCGCAAGGGGCGTTGAGCCCAAGGCACGGAGATCGACCCGCCCCTTTCATGTCGTGTCCGGAACCAGTCGCGAGGGCGCGCGGCGCGTGCTATCAGGCCATCCGAACCGAGCCGCGTGGAGGGGATGCATGCGCCGCCTGCGATTGATCGCAACGTCCGGAACCGTATCGATGCTGGCGGCCTGCGGCCTGGTCAGCCCCGTCCTCAACCCGTCGATGGGCAATGCGCCGCTTGCGGCCTGCGGAACCGAGACGGCCGAGGCCCAGGACGGCCCCCAATGCTTCACGTTCGAGCGGATCGGGCCGGGCGAACTGCGTGCCGTTTTGCGCAGCGCGCCGGAATGCGCCGGCGACTTCCGTCACGCCACCGTCGAGGGTTCGTCGGCCGGCCCGGGCAGCCTCGACCTGGCCGTCTCGAGCCCGACCGCCGCCGGCCTGCCGCGGCGCCAATGGCGCTGGAGCCAGGGGTTCGAGCGGCGAAGCTTTCCGCTCCGCGATGTCGGCACGACTTTCCTGATCCCGGGCGCCGCGGTGATCCGCAGCGACGGCGACTTCACCTTCCGTCGGCTCTGCTTCCGCGGCTATTGAGCCGGCGCCGGCCGCCGCGACGCGCGGCGCCCTGCCGCCTGCGCGATTCACGCAATTGACCTGCGGCATCGTCATGGTCATCCCTCCGTCAAAGATCGGGGAAGCTTGATGCCGCAGATGAATCGCCGGACTTTCGCCGCCGCCTCGCTGGCGTCGCTCGCCTTTGCCGGCCTCGCGCGTCGCGGCCTCGCCCAGGACGGGGCGGCGACGTTTCGAAACGAAATCCCGGGCTATGGCGAACTGCAAAGCGACCCGGCCGGCCTGCTCGACCTTCCGGCCGGCGTCTCGCACCGGATCATCTCCAGCGCCGGCGAGGCGATGGACGACGGCTATTTCGCGCCGGACCATTTCGACGGCATGGCCTGTTTCGGGCTTGGCGGCGGCCGCGTCGCGCTGGTCCGCAATCATGAGCTCACCTATAACCGCCTCGGCCTCGGGCCGGCGCGCGACGATGCTGCACTGGCGGCACGCCTGCTGCGCGAGCCGCATTTCGGGCGCGACGGCGAGGGACGCGTCCTTCCGGGCGGGACCTCGACCATCGTCTACGACCTTCGCCGTAATCGCCGTGAACGCCAATGGCTCAGCCTTGCCGGCACGGCCGTCAATTGCGCCGGCGGTCCGACGCCGTGGGGAAGCTGGCTGACCTGCGAGGAGAATACCGAGATTGCGCCCCGCGTCCGCGAGCCGCACGGCTGGGTCTTCGAGGTGCCGTCGCGCCACCGTGGCCTGGTCCAGCCGGTGCCGCTGCGCGGTCTGGGCCGGTTCCGGCACGAGGCCGCCGCAGTCGATCCGCGCACGGGGATCGTCTATCTGACCGAGGATACGCAGGACTCGCTCTTTTACCGATTCATCCCGGATCGGCGGCGCGACCTGGCCGGTTCCGGCCGCCTGCAGGCGCTCGCCCTCGCCGATCTGGCCGGCGCCGATACGCGCAACTGGAACGGCACGGTCGTCGCGCCGCGCAGCACCCACCGCGTCCGCTGGATCGACCTCAGCGACACGCACAGCCCGGATGACGATCTGCGTCGGCGCGGCCACCAGGCCGGGGCCGCGCTGTTCGCCCGCGGCGAAGGCATCTGGTTCGGCAATGGCGAGCTCTTCTTCACCTGCACGTCGGGAGGCGCGATCCGCTCCGGCCAGATTTTCCGCTATACGCCGGGCGGGCGGCCTTCGCGCAGCCGGCGAGGCCCGGACCAGCCCGACCGGCTCGAGCTGTTCATCGAGTCCACCGACCCGATGGTGATCGATTATTGCGACAACCTCACGATCGCGCCCTGGGGCCATCTGATCGTCTGCGAGGACCGCGGCAGCACCGAGACCTGCCATCTGAAAGGCGTGCTGCCCGACGGCCGGATCTACACGCTGGCCCGCCTGCGCACCCAATCCGAGCTCGCCGGCGTCTGCTTCTCGCCGGACGGCCGAACGATGTTCCTCAACGTCTACAGCCCCGGCCGCACCCTCGCCATCACCGGTCCCTGGGATCGCGTGCGGACGTCCTGATCCGCGCCCGAGCCGCCCAAGCCCCCCGGCGCGCCTAGCCACCGTCCCGGTCGGCGCCTAAAGGCGGCGCGAGGGAGAATGAAATGCACATTGTCAGCGTCAACGAAATCACCAAGGGCCAGGTGTCCGACGACGGCACCACGACCTATATCCGCTTCGCCCAAGCGGACGGCGGCGAGCTCGAGATCGCATTCCCGGCCTCGATGATGCAGTCGCTGATCATGCTCGAGTCCAGCCTGATGGCGCAGGCGGCGGACAAGCGCGAGGAAGGCGACAGGTTCGAATATGTCACGGCGTCATCCTGGGGGATGAGCCATTTTCCGGACGGACGCCTGCTGCTCTATCTGGCGCTCCCGGGTGGCGGAAAGCTGTCTTTCGCCCTGCCGCCGAGTTCGTTCCAGCAGATGGTCCAGATCGTCGACAACCTGAAGTCGCGCCTGACCGATCGGCCCGACGGCACCGCGATCAACTAGCCCATTCGCCAATCGGCCGGGGCTGGCGGCAAGCTGCGATCGGCGGGAGAGCCAGGCGCGATCAGCGGCGGGCGCCGGCCGACTGCAGCTGGAGGCGCAAGTGGCTGCCGGTGCCGGTCCAGCGCGAGGGCCGGCCATTCTCGCCCTCGCCGTCAATCAGCGGATAGAGCTCATATTCCTCAGCCGCGATCCGTCGTTCGATCAGGGCCAGAAGCTCCGACGAGGCATAGCGAAACCCCGACCAGTCCGCGGCGATGGCGGCGCGGCTCCAACGCCGGCAATAGGCATCGAAGCGGGCGGTCAGGGTCGCGGATTCGGCGATCAGGCGGCCGGCCGCGGCGCGGATCGTCGCGTCGTCGCTTTCCAAGAGCTGCGGATAAACGATCGCGTCCTCATAGTTGAGATGGCGGCTGACGCCGATCGTGAAATCGCGGCGAACGCGGTCGAGCTCGGCCAGTTCGGGCGGCAAAGGGCGCATGACGATGCGCGAAAGGGCATTGGCCAGATCCTGGATCCGGCAATGCTCAGAGCGCAAGGACGTCGTCTCGATCATGCTTCGCCCTCCCCTGCGACACGATCCCGCGCCGATTGATGACGGGAGAGTGTGAATCACTGGTTGATGAGCGTGCCCCGCGCGCTCTCCGACCATTCCGCGGCCGAACTGGCCGAACCCCGGGCGCCATGCTAGACCGGAGCTGCGGAGGCCTGGGTAAAGGTGCCGGGTAACCCCGAAGAGGCGCGCTCCGCATTGGCCGGCCTCGACGACCAAGGTGGGAGAACATGCGTATGACCAAGAGGCTTCTGATCCTTGCGCTGGCGACCTTGCCGGCGCTGAGCGCCCCGGCCTGGGGCCAGTCGCCCCCGGATGAACGGCGGTGGGAAGAGGCCCAGCGGCGGTTCGACGCCGAAGTCGCCGCCTATCAGCGCGAGCGCGACCGCTACATGTCAGTCCGCCGCACCGGCTATCGCGACGGGCCGCGCGACTATGGCCGGCGCGACGACTTCTCGACCGATTATGACGCCGCCCGCTATTATCGCGACGACCCGCGCTATCGCGAGCGTCGCCTGACCGCGGAAGACGAGGTCTATCGCGGTTCCGATGGTCGCTATTATTGCCGCCGCAGCGACGGCACGACCGGTCTGATCATCGGCGGCGCCGGCGGCGCGATCCTCGGCAACGTGATCGACGGCGGCCGGAGCCGGACCGCCGGTACCCTGATCGGCGGCGCGCTCGGCGCGCTGCTCGGCCGCTCGGTCGACCAGAATACCGACGTTCGCTGCCGCTAGAAGGTAGCG
>JAYRLF010000117.1:0-10797 GCA_041905385.1 Allosphingosinicella sp. | reverse complement strand
CGATCAAGACCACCGAGGGCAAGATCGAGCTCGCCCATGGCGGCACCTTGTTCCTCGACGAGGTCGGCGACATCCCGCTGCCCTTGCAGGTCAAGTTGCTGCGCTTCCTCCAGGAAAGGGTGATCGAACGGATCGGCGGCCGCCGCCCGATCCCGGTCGACACCCGCATCGTCTGCGCGACCCACCAGAATCTCGAGGCGATGATCGCCGCCGGTACCTTCCGCGAGGACCTCTATTACCGTCTCGCCGAGATCGTCGTGAAGATCCCGAGCCTCGCCGAGCGCCATGGCGACGCGGCCCTGCTCGCCAAGCATTTCCTCGCCCGCTTCGCCCGCGAGATGAACCCGCAGGTCAAGGGCTTCGCCCCCGGCGCGCTCGCCGCGATCGAGGCCTGGCACTGGCCGGGCAATATCCGCGAGCTCGAGAACCGCCTGAAGCGCGCCGTGATCATGGCCGATGCCAAGCTGGTTTCCGCTGAGGATCTCGACCTCGCCGCGCCCGACGACGACACCCTGCCGGTCAACCTCAAGACCGTCCGCGAGGAGGCCGACCGCCGCGCCATCCGCAAGGCGCTCGCCCAGACCGACAACAACATCTCCGGCGCCGCCAAATTGCTCGGCATCAGCCGCCCGACACTCTACGATCTGCTGAAGCAATACGGGATCCAGCACTGATGCTGCCCGCGGCGCCCCGATTCTCCGCCCGTCATCCTGGCGAAAGCCAGGATCTCCCTTCCTTGGACGGCGTCAGGGAAGACAGAGAGATTCCAGCTTTCGCTGGACTGACGAGAAGGAGTGGTCGGCGCCGCGTCTTTCGCACCCTCGCTCCTCTCATCGCCCTCAGCCTCGCCGCCGCCTGCGCCAACGCCTCCTCCAGCGCCTATCAGCGCGGTGTCGAAGCCTTCGAGAAAGGCGACGTCCGCACGGCTCGCGTCGAGCTGATGAACGCGCTCCAGTCCAACCCGAACGACCGCGCCGCCCGCATCATGCACGCTCGCGTCCAGCTGGCGCTCGGCGACGGCGTCGCCGCCGAATCCGAGATCATGCGCGCCCGCCAGTCCGGCGTGCCGGCCGCCGAGACGGGCCACCTGCTCGCCCATGCCCGGTTGCTCCAGGGCAATGCCCAGGCCGCACTCGCCGAGACGCTCGACGTCCCTCCGCGGCATCAGGCCTATGCCGCGCGCATCCGCGGTCGCGCCTATCTCGACCTGGGCGAGAGCGTGAACGCGGCCGCCGAGTTCAACCATGCCTTGCAGCTGGCGCCGAACGACAGCTCCGTCTGGACCGATATCGGCCGTTTCCGCCGCGCCAGCGGCGATCTCGGCGGCGCGATCGAGGCGGCGGACCGCGCCGTCGCCGCCCGCGCCGACAATGTCGAGGCGCTGGTCCTGCGCGGCGAGCTGACCCGCGGCCAATATGGCCTCACCGCGGCTCTGCCCTGGTTCAACCGCGCGCTCGCGGTCGATGGGGGCAACGTCACCGCCTTGCTCGAACGCGCCACCACTTATGCCGAGCTCGGCCGGATGACCGAGATGCTCGCCGACGCGCGCGAGGTCCATCGGCTGACCGGCGGCCACCCCAACGCTTATTATCTCCAGGCCGTGCTCGCCGCCCGCGCCCGCAATTACGAGCTCGCCCGCGCCCTGCTCAATCGCACCCGCGGCGGGGTCGCGGACTCGCCGGCCGGCCAGCTGCTCGCCAGCGCGATCGACTTCGGCAGCGGCAATGTCGAGCAGGCCGCCGGCCGGCTGGCGCCGCTGGTCGCGCGCCAGCCCGGCAACCGCAAGGCCCGCCGCCTGCTCGCCGCCGCCCAATATCGGATGGACGACCCGGCCCGCGCCGTCGAGACGCTGCGTCCCCTCGTCGACAGTCCGGACGCCGACGCCTACAGCCTGTCGCTGATGGGCCGCGCCTTGGCCCGGCTCGGCGACGGTGCCGGCGCCTCCTTCTATCTCGCCCGCGCCGCCCAGCCGCAGCCGGCCGCTTTGGCCGCGATCCAGCCGCTCACGGAGGGCGATTTCGCGCGGCTGCTGCAGGAGGCCGCCGAGCGTCCCAATGACGGGCCGGTCCAGGTCCGGCTGGTCTCCGCCTTGCTCGCCCGCGGCGAAGGCGAGGAGGCGCTCGCCCGCGCCCGCCAGCTCCAGGCCGACAATCCCGGCGCGCCGGAGGCGCACATGCTGGTCGGCGACGCGCTCGGCACCCGCGGCGATTTCGCCGGCGCTGCCGAAAATTACCGCCGCGCCGCTAACATCGCGTTCTCCGAGCCGGTCGCGCTCCGGCTGATCGAGGCGCTGCAGCGCTCCGGCCAAGGCGAGGCCGCCGCCAACGTGCTCGAGATCTTCGTCCGCCAGAATCCGCGCAACGTGCCGGGCCTGGTCCTGCTCGGCGGCCGCCGCATGCAGCAGGGCGATTGGGAGCAGGCGATCACCATCTACGAAGGCTTGCGCAGCCGCCTCGGCAACAATGACGCGACCGTGCTCAACAATCTCGCCTGGGCCTATTCCGAGGTCGGCGATTTCGACCGCGCCGTTCCGCTCGCCCGCCGCGCCTGGGGCCTCGACCGCGACAACCCCGCCACCGCCGACACGCTCGGCTGGATCCTGTTCAAGAGCGGCACCGACCGCGTCCGCGGCCTCGCTCTGCTCGAACGCGCCGCCCGCGGCGCCCCCACCGACGAGGCCATCCGCCGCCGACTCGAGCAGGCCAGACGGGGATAATCGTCGCTAACCCGGCGGCCATCTGGCGGTGACCGGGATCGTAGATTAAGGCGGGACGCCCGCGCCGCGCGGGTGACAGTAGGGGGCCATATGCGGCGCGCCTTTCCCGAAGACATCTTCACCGAGCCGAGCGACGTCGATCCCGACACGCTCGCCAATCTCGGCCCGCTGCGGCGGCTCGCCGGCAAGTGGGAAGGACGCAAGGGCGTCGACATCAATCCCAAGGCCGACGGGCCCGAGCAACGCGACTATATAGAGCAGATAGACTTCCAGCCGATCGACCCGCAGGCGAACGGACCGCAGCTCTTCTACGGCCTGCGCTACCACGTCCACATCACCACCGAGGAAGAGGACATCACTTTCCACGACCAGACCGGCTATTGGTTGTGGGAGCCGGCGACCGGCCTCGTCCTCCAGACCTTGGCGATTCCGCGCGGCCAGGTCGCCCTGTCCGAAGGCTATGCGGCGCCGGACGACGACCGCTTCGTCGTCAGCGCCAAACGCGGCGAGACCCAGGCCGGCATCTGCTCGACGGCCTTCCTCGAACATGCGTTCCGGACAGACAGCTTCCGGCTCGAGATCAATTTCCATCCCGACGGTTCATGGAGCTACGTCTCGGACACGACGCTCATGGTCCGCGGCCGCACCGAGCCCTTCCTGCACCGCGACCGCAACCATCTGGTGCGGATCGGCGAGGCCCAGCCCAATCCGCTGGTGCGGATCCTCGCCGCGCGCGCCGCCGCCGAGCCGATGCCGATCCTGCGGGCGGAGGAATAGCCGGCCGGCGGTCGCCGCCGGACGAAATCAGCCATTCCTCACACGCTGCTCATGCCGATCATCCGGCTCCTGCCTAGGCCGGGCTCTCCCGCCAAGCTGAAGCGAAAGAGCGATCGGCCCTATGCGTATCCTCCTGATCAACGTTCCCCACCCCGCCATTGGCAGCCGCATTCCCGACGATCATCTCCCGCCGCTCGGCCTGCTCAGCGTCGGCGGCCCGCTGATCGACGATGGCCATGAGGTGCGCCTGATCGACGGCGAATTCGGACCGATGTCGACCGACGCGATCGTCGCCGAAGCCTGTGCCTATGCGCCCGACGCCGTCTTGTTCGGCCATTCGGGCTCGTCGTCCGGCCATCCGGTGATCGCGTCCGTCGCCAGCGCGGTCCGGGCGCGGTTGCCCGGCTGCCATATCGTCTATGGCGGCGTGCATCCGACCTACTTCTGGCAGGACATTCTCGACAGCGAACCCTGGGTCGACGCGATCGTGCGCGGCGAAGGCGAGGAGACCGCCCGCCAGCTGATCGGCGCGCTGGCCGATGGCAGTCCGCTCGACGCGGTGCGCGGCATCGCCTTTCGCCGAGACGGCGAGGCGCATGCGAACGGCGCGGCGCCGGTGATCCGCAATCTCGACGATTATCGGGTCGGCTGGGAGCTGATCGATCATGCCCGCTACTCCTATTGGGGCGGCAAGCGGGCGGTGGTCGTCCAATTCTCGCGCGGTTGCCCGCATCTGTGCACCTATTGCGGCCAGCGCGGCTTCTGGACGCGCTGGCGCCATCGCGATCCGCGCCTGTTCGCGCATGAGATCGCACGCCTGCACCGCCAGTACGGCGTGGAGGTGTTCAATTTCGCCGACGAAAATCCCTCGGCCGGCCGCAAGGCTTGGAAGGCGTTTCTCGAAGCGCTGATCGCCGAGAATGTCGAGGTGACCTTGGTCGCCTCGACCCGTGCCGACGACATCGTCCGCGATGCCGACTTCCTCCACCTCTACAAGAAGGCCGGGTTCGAGCGCTTCCTGATGGGGACGGAGAATACGGACGAGGACACGCTCCGGCTGATCCGCAAGGGCGGCGCGATCAGCAAGGATCGCGAGGCGATCCGCCTGCTGCGGCGCCACAATATCCTGTCGATGGCGACCTGGGTGGCCGGCTTCTACGACCAGACCGACCGCGACATGCTCCATGCCCTGCGCCAGCTGATCTCCTACGATCCGGACCAGATCCAGGCGCTCTACGTCGTGCCGCACCGCTGGACGCCCTATTTTCGCGAGGCCGAGGCGCGCGAGGTCGTCCAGAGCGACAAGACCAAGTGGGACTATAAGCATCAGGTGCTCGGCATGGCTCATATGCCGCCCTGGCGGCTCTTCCTCTGGGTCAAGTTCATCGAGATCGTGATGCAGACCCGGCCGCGTGCGCTGCGGCGCTTCCTCTGGAATCCCGAGCCCAGGATCCGCCACGCGATACGGTGGTACTACCGGATGGGCCGCCGCGTCTGGTTCCACGAATGGCGCGAATTCCTGCTGCGCGACCGGACCCGGCCGTCAGGCGTGACGGTCGCGCGCTTCCTTGGCCGTTCCCAGGATCATGAGGAGGAGGCGATGGCGGTCTGAAGCGCCGGTGAAATGCTAGCGCAATTCCATCCGATCGAGATTGAGCTCCGTGATCGGAATCACGGTCACGTTCGCATGCTCGCGCCGCAGCCGTTCGACGAATTGCGAGGCCTCGCCGACGATCACGACGGTGGCGCCCTGCGGATTGAGCAGCTCGGCCGCCGCGCTTTGCACCTCGGCCGGGGTCACCGCCAGCACCGACTGGAGATAGCGGCCGACTTCGTCCGGCGGGATGCCGCGAGAAACGTAGGAGCTGATCAGCCCGGCCATCCCGGAGGTCGTCTCCGCCTCGCGGCCGAAATTGCCGGTCAAGGTGGTCCGGCGCGCGGCCAGCTCCGCCGCCGGGATCGGCTCCGCGCCGAGCCGCCGCATCTCCGCCAGGATCAGTCCGAGCACCTCGGGCGCGGCGTCGTTGCGGGTCTGGGTGCTGGCGAGGAACGGGCCGGGCTGGGCGCGCGCGTCGAGGCTGCTGCCCGATCCGTATGAGAGGCCGCGGCGGATCCGAATCTCCTGGTTGAGCCGCGCGCTATAGCCGCCGCCGAGGATGACGTTCGCGACCAGCGCCCGGTAGAAGCGGGGATCGCGCCGTGCGATCGTGTCGCGCGCCACCGCCACCGCCGCCTGGCCCGATCCGGGCATGTCGATCACGATGATGTCGGTGCGCGGCGTCGGCCGCGGCCGAACCGCCCGGTCGATCGGCGGGATCGTCGCGTTCCAGCTGCCGAAATGGCGTTCGGCCAGGGCGCGGGCCCGCGCCGGATCCACGTCGCCGCTCAGCACCAAGGTCGTGTGCGGCGGCACCCATGTCTCGCGATAGACCCGCATCAGATCGTCGCGGACGATCGCGCGCAATGTGGTCGCGGTGCCGCCGCCGGGATGGCCGTAGGCCGACGTGCCATAGAGAGCGCGACCCACCGCCATGCCGGCCACGTCGCCTGGATCGCTGAGCGCGACCGTGAAGCCGTCGATCGCCAGCGCGCGCTGCCGCTCGATCTCCTCCTCGGCCAGCGCCGGGTTGCGGGCGAGGTCGGCGAGCAAGCCGAGCGCGGCATCGGCGTCGCTCGTCTGGACGGTGAGCCCGAGCTGGGCGCTGTCGGCGCCGGCGCCGCTGCCGATCGAGGCGCCGAGCGCTTCGACGGCGGCGTCGATCTGGGCGGCGGACCGCGACTGCGTGCCCTCGGTCATGACGGCAGCGGTCAGGGTGGCGGCGCCGGCCCGGCCATCCGGATCGCGGCTGGTGCCGCCGCCGGCGACCAGGTTCGCGCTCACCAGCGGCAGCGCGTGATTCTCGATCGTGATCACGGTCAGGCCGTTGGCGAGCCGCTGCACGTTCGGCGCAGGGATGGCCGGCACGACCTCGGGGCCGGGCGCCGGCGGTGCGACCCGCTCGGCCTCGGGCGCCGGCTGCCAGATGCGGATATTGGCGGGGGCGGCGAGGGCGGCGGTCTGCACCGTCGCCGCGGTCGCGATCGCATCCTCGCGCGCGCCCTCCTGCTCGGGCAAATAGCGGATCGCCGCGCTCGCCTCGTCGCGCAGCCATCGCCGCGCCACCCGCTGGATGTCGGCCGGAGTGACCGCCGCGATCCCGGCCAGCCGCTCGTCCGCGGCGCGCGGGTCGCCGTCGACGATCACCGCCTCGGCCAGCGCCGATGCGCGGCCGTCGACCGTCTCGCGCTCGCGCAATTCCGAGGTCAGCAGCTCGTTCTTCGCTTCGGCCAGCTCGGCCGCGCTGACCGGCTGGTCGCGGAAGCGCGCGATCTCGCGCCGCAGCGCCGCTTCGCCGGCCTCGGCGCTCTGGCCGCCGGTCAGGATCGCATAGACGGCGAGCGAGCCGCGGCCCTGCTTGATGTCGACGAAGGAGCTCGCCTGGCTGGCGACCCGGTCGCGATAGACCAGGCTCTGGTGCAGGCGCGAGCTCTCGCCGGTCGAGAGAATGCCATCGAGCACTTCGACCGCCGCCGCATCCTCGTCGCGCGCCGAGGGCGCCGGATAAGAGATGAGCACGGCCGGCAGCGGCGTGTTCGGTTCGTGCACGGTGTAGCTGCGCGCCTGCCGCCGCTCGGGCTCGACCGCGGTCACCCGCGGGATCCGCGTCGTCGGACGCTCGATCGGGCCGAAATAGGTGTCGACCCAGCGGTCGAACCGGGCCTGGTCGAAATTGCCCGCGACGACCAGCACGGCATTGTCGGGCCGGTAATAAGTGGCGTGGAAGGCGCGGACGTCGTCGATCGTCGCCGCGTCGAGATCCTCGATGCTGCCGATGCCCGGCCGGGCATAGGGATGCACCTCGTAGGAGATTTGCGGCAGATAGAGGTAGAAGAGGCGGCCATAAGGCGCCGCCAGCACCCGGCTGCGCAATTCCTCCTTCACCACGTCGCGCTCGGAGGCGAAGAAGCCCGGCTCGATCACCAGCGAGCGCATCCGCTCGGCCTCGGCCCAGAGCAGCCGTTCGAGATGGTTGGCCGGGACGACCTCGTAATAATTGGTGTAGTCGTCATTGGTCGACGCATTGTTGAAGCCGCCGACATCCTCGGTCAGCCGGTCGAACTGCTCCGGCACGAGGTTGCGCGTCGATTTGAACATCAGATGCTCGAACAGATGGGCGAAGCCGGAGCGGCCGCGCGGATCGTCCTTCGAGCCGACATCGTACCAGACCTGGACCGAGACGTTGGCGCTGTTCGGATCGCGGATCGAATAGACGCGCAGGCCATTGGCCAGCGTTCGGCTCTGATAGGAGATGGCGGGGACGCTCGGCGTCTGGGCGAGGCTTGGGCTGGGCAGGCAAAAAACAAGCATGGCGGCCATCACGGCGCGCCCGAAAATCCGAACCATCGAAACCCTCCAGAGCCCGCCTTTGTGCTGCGCCGGTGTACGACCCGGGTCAAGCACCAAGTCTCGCCGGTCCGAACGCGGCGACGGGCCAGTCGCGGTGCGGGTCTCGCTCGCCGACGACGTTTCAGAGTGTGACCAAGAACGCCGCACCCGCGCCCGCCTCGATCGGAATCATGCTCTACGACCTGCGCGCCAGCGGGGTGGCCCGCAACGCGCTGCGGATCGCCCTGGCGGCGCGCGTCGCCGGCCTCGACGCGCGGCTCTGGCCGGTCCGGCCGCAGGGCGAATTGCTCGCCATGGTGCCGCCGGAGCTGCCGGTCGAACCGATCCGGCCGGAGCCCACCGACCGGCAGCGCGATCTCGATTGCGTGCTCTCGCTCTGGCCGATGCGGATCGCGCTGGCGGCGCGCCGGCCGGCACTCCTCTTCTCGGCCGGCAACCAGATGCACGTTCATGTCGCCCGCGTCGCCGGAGCGGTCGGCGAGCGGCCGTTCCGGTTGATCGGCCGGGCCAGCAATGCGATCGCCTCGGCCGGGTCGGCCTGGCGCGCGCCGCTGCGGCCGCTCGAGCGCTTCCAATATGGCGCGATGGACCGGATCGTCGCGGTCTCCGAGGAATTGGGCGCGGGCCTCGTCGACCAGCTCGACCAGAGCGGGTCGAGGGTGCGGGTGATTCCGAACGGCGTCGACGTCGACGCAATCCGGACTCGGGCGCTGGCGCCGGTCGATCATGCCTTCCTGCGCGGCGACGGCGTCCCGCTGCTGCTCGCCGTCGGACGGGCCTCGCGGCAGAAGAATTTCGAAGGGCTGATCCGCGCCTTCGCGATCGCCCGCGCCGCCCGGCCGCTGCGGCTGCTGATCCTGGCGCCGGGCGCGGCTTCGGCGCGCGAGAAGCTCTCCATCCTGGCCGCCGAGCTCGGCGTCGCCGACGACATCGACATCAAGCCGTTCGCCGAAAACCCCTTCGCTTATATGGCCCGCGCCGACCTGTTCGTGCTGAGCTCGCTCTGGGAGGGCGCCAGCAACGTGCTGCTCGAGGCGCTGGCCTGCGGCTGCCCGATCGTCGCGACCCGGGCGCCCACTGGCGTTGCCGAGGTCATGCTGGATGGCGCGATCGGGCCGTTGGTGCCGCCGGGCGACGATCCGGCGCTCGCCGCGGCCATGCTCGAACGGCTGGCGCAGCCGCGCGCATCGGCGGCCCTGGTCGCCCGCGCCCGCGACTACGACCTCGGCCGCACCCTTCAGGCCTATGTCGATCTGCTCGGCAGCGAGCTCGCATTGGTGCGGGCCGAACGGACGGAGCGCGCCACGTCGTGCGGGTTCCCCGAAACCAGGACATCCCAATTGGAAGGCAGCGGAGTGGCGTGATGCGTTGTTCGTCGAGTTTCGAGTGGCTGCCGGACGAAAATGACCAGGGCTGGACCGCGATCCTGCTCGCCGGCGACCGGCCCGGCGGCGACCCTCTGGCCCGCCATTTCGGCGTCCCGCGCAAGGCGCTGGTGGCGGTGGCGGGACGGACCATGCTCGGCCGCGTCGCGGCGACCCTGCTCGCTTCGCCCCGGATCCGGCGCGTCGTCATCCTCGCCCAAGATCCGCACGCCTTGATGGTCGGCGATGCGGCGGCGCTCGCCGATCATCCCAAGGTCGTGCTCGCCTCGAGCGGCCGCGGCATCGCCGCGAGCATCGCCGCGATCGCCGGTTCCGCGGCGGCGCCCTTTCCCCTGCTCGTCACTACCGCCGACCATGTCCTGCTCACCGAGCGGATGCTGGCCGAATTCCTGGCCGGCACGGCCGATTGCGACGCCGCCTTCGGTGTCGGCGAGCGCCGCACGTTGGAGGCCTCCTATCCCGGCAGCCGCCGCACCTGGCTGAGATTTCCCGACGGCCATTATTCCGGCGCCAATCTGTTCGCGCTGCGCAACGTTCGCGTCGCGACCGCGCTGAACCTGTGGGAAGGCTATGAGCAGGACCGCAAGCGGCCGTGGAAATTGTTCGCCCGCTTCGGCCCACACCTGCTGGTGCGGGCTCTGACCCGGACGATTTCCTTCCGGGCCGCGGTCCGCCGTGCCGGCGCCCGGCTGTCGCTTTGCGTCAAGCCGATCATCCTGTCGGCAGCCGAAGCGATGATCGATGTCGACAAGCTCGCCGACCTCGAGCTGGCCGAGACGATCCTCTCGACCCGCGCCCGCCGCCAGCCCGCCTGAACGGAGCCGAACATGACCCATAAGCGCAGCCAGGTCGCGATCTACGATCTCGACCGCACGATCACCCGCCGTCCCACCTACAGCCTGTTCCTGCTCCGCTCGGCCTGGCGCATCGCGCCGGCCCGGCTGCTCCTTGCTCCGGTCGTGCCGCTGCTGATGCTGCTCTATGCGCTGCGGCTGATCCCCCGCGGCCGGCTCAAGGAATATATGTGGGCCTTGCTGCTCGGCCGGGTCGACCCCGCGGCGATGGAGGATGCGGTCGCGGCCTTCACCGAGCACGTCCTGCGCGGCAACATCTGCCCCGGCGCGCTGCGCCAGATCGGCCGCGACCGCGAGGCGGGGACGTTGCTGGTGATGGCGACCGCCGCGCACGAAATCTACGCTTTGCCGATCGCCCGCGCGCTCGGCTTCAACCTCGTCGTCGCGACCCGCTGCAGCCCTCGCGCCGACGGCCGGCATGGCCCGCAGCTGGACGGCGGCAATGTCTACGGCGCGGAAAAGCTGGCCGCGCTGATTCGCGCGCTGGACAAGCTGCCGCTCGACCGCGCCGAATTGTCGGTCACCTTCTATTCCGACAGCGCCTCGGATGCGCCGGTCTTCGGCTGGTGCGACGTGCCGGTCGCGGTCAATCCGTCGCGGCGGCTCGAGGGTATGGCG
>JAYRLF010000552.1:0-2016 GCA_041905385.1 Allosphingosinicella sp. | reverse complement strand
CTTCGCCGGGAAGCAAGACGCGGCGCCGGAAACCGCCTCCCGCTCCCCGAACTTCTCCTCTATCACCCGCCCGCAATGAGCGCGGTCGACATCCTCATCATCGGTGGCGGCGCGGCCGGAATCGCGGCCGGGCGCCATCTTCGCGGACGCAAGCTCAGCTTCAAGATCGTCGAAGCCGCGGACCGGCTCGGCGGCCGCGCCTGGACCCGCACGATCGAGGGGATGACGCTCGACATGGGCTGCGGCTGGCTCCACTCGGCCGATCGCAATCCCTGGGCCGAACTGGCGGCCGATCAGGGCGTCCCGATCGACCGTACGCCGCCGGCCTGGCGCCAGCAATTCGCCCAGCTCGGCTTCACCCCGCAGGAGCAGAAGGAGGCGGAAGCGGCCTTCGCCGACTTCGACCGCCGCATGCGGGAAGCGCCGCCCGCCAGCGATCGCGCCGCCGACCTGCTCGAGCCCGGCCAGCGCTGGAACCCCTATCTCCACGCGCTCAGCGGCTTCATCAACGGCGCCGAATTGGACCAGCTCTCGGTCGCCGACTATCTCGCCTTCACCGACGCCGATACCGAGGTGAACTGGCGCCTTCCGAGCGGCTACGGGGCGTTTATCGCCGCGGCCGCGGACGATCTCCCGGTCGAGCTCGACTGCCCGATCGATCAAATCGACTGGTCCAGGGATCCGATCCGCGCCATTGGCCCGGCCGGCGCGATCGAGGCGCGCGCAATCATCATCGCCGTGTCGAGCGACGTGATCGCCCGCGAGCATCTCAAATTCTCGCCGATCCTGCCCGACAAGGTCGAGGCCGCCTCAAACCTGCCGCTCGGCCTCGCCAACAAGGCCTTTCTCGGTCTCGACCGGCCTGAGCCGTTCGAGCCGGATACCTCGCTGATCGGCGACCCTCACGACCACCAGACCGGGGCGTACTACCTCCGCCCCTTCGGCCTGCCGGTCATCGAATGCTTCTTCGGCGGCACCGGCGCCCGCGCGATCGAGGCCGAAGGGGAGGGCGCCGGACCCTCCTTCGCGGTCGAGCAATTGGTCGGTCTGTTCGGCAGCGACCTGCGCCGCCGCCTCCGCCCGCTGGCCGAGACCCGCTGGGGCCAGGATCCGCTCGTTCTCGGCTCCTACAGCCACGCCTTGCCGGGCCGCGCCGCCGATCGTGCCGCGCTTGCCCGCCCGGTCGAAGGTCGCCTGTTCTTCGCCGGCGAAGCCTGCTCCGCGGTCGACTTCTCCACCGCGCACGGGGCCTGTCAAAGCGGGGTCGCCGCCGCCGAAGCGGCGCTACGCGCGTTACGGATTACAGCCTGAGCAGCCCGGATCCTTGACGATCCGGATCGTCCGCATCGCCGGCGTCAGCCCGTCGAACAGGTGCAGCTTGCCCGCCTGATCCGGACCAAACCCGCAAATCTGGCGGATCGCTTCCATCGCCGCCCAGCTGCCGGCAATGCCGACCATGGCGCCGAGCACGCCGAGCGTCGCGCAGGTGTCGCAGTCATCGGCGTCGAACGCATCGCCGACGAAGCAGCGATAGCAGGGCTTGTCCGCCTCCCAGCCGCGGAAGGTCGCGATCTGGGCCTGGAACTGGCCGATCGCGGCCGAGACCAGCGGAATGCGCAGCCGGGTGCAGGCATCCGACACCGCCAGTCGGGTCGCGAAATTGTCGCTGCCGTCGAGGACGAGGTCCGCGTCCGCGATCAGCGCCGCGGCATTGTCGGCGGTCAGCCGCTCCGCCTGGCCTGTGAAGCGCACCTCCGGATTGAGCCGCGCCACCGCCTCGGCGGCGACCTCCACCTTGGGCCGGCCGACATCGGCGGTGCCGAACAAGGTCTGGCGCTGGAGATTGTCGAGACTGACCCGATCGTCGTCGATCACCTTGATCGCGCCGATCCCGGCCGCGGCGAGATATTGGATCGCCGGCGATCCGATGCCGCCGGCGCCGATCGCGACGATCGAGGAGCGGAGCAGCTTCTGCTGCCCCGCCCCCCCGATTTCCTTCAGAACGATGTGCCGTGC
>JAYRLF010000116.1:0-10873 GCA_041905385.1 Allosphingosinicella sp. | reverse complement strand
GGGCGTCGATCAGCGCGCCGGACTCGGTGAGGCCGTCGTCGAACACCAGCGAGAAGCGCCAGTCGAGATTGAGCTCCTGTCCGGCGCCGCCATAATCGCCGACCGTCAAAGCGAGCAGGCCGAATACCACCGGACCCGAACGGCGCACGCGCTGGGCGGCATCGCCCGATTCCGCCCCGGCGAGCAGGCCGAGCAGACCAACCGGATCCTCGCCGCAACCGAACAGGCGGCTGCGGAAGGCGACCAGATGCGGCAGCCGGTTGAAGGCCACCGAAACCCGCAGCAATTCGCGCTCGAACGGGTCGAAGCCGAGCAGGTCCGCGACCGCGTCGGCGGTCGCGAAGCAAGGCGCCACCGCCTCTTGCGTGTCGATCGCATCGGCGAGCTCGGCCAGCCGATCCCATTCGATCGCGACCAGCCCGGTCTCCGCCGGCTCGAACGCGATGTCCGGCCACAGCCAATCGCGCTGGTCCGCCGCCCAGTCGAGCAGCGCCAACGCGGTCCGGCTGGACCGTCCCCGCGTGTCGCGCAGCAGCCGGATGAGGCGCTGCGCCAAAATCTTCTCGCCCATGATTCACCTGCCAGGGCCGCGCGCCGACAAGCCGGCGACGGCCGTTCATGCTTCAAATTGCGTGGCTGTTCGGTGCGCCGGGTCCCGGACCCGGCAAGCGGCTAGCGCTTGGGCGAGCTCGGGACGAAGGCGTGCCGACAGCCGGGACTGATCCTCGGGTCGAACAAAATATCCTCCGTCGTTTCGGCACAGATGCCGGAGAAGAGGCGGGCCGTTACGCCCGCGGCCCGATCGAGTCAAGCGCGCGGGACGCTTGCGCGCCGCCCCGGCAGGGATAGTGTGGGCGTATGACCAGCATCACACGCCTTTGGCCGATCGCGGCCGCCCTCTGCGCCGCCGCGAGCCCCGCGACCGCGGCTCCCGCCGACGATTTCCGCCGGCTGCTCGACGACCATTATCAATGGCTGCTGCGCGAAAATCCCGAGACCGCGACGACACTCGGCGTGCGCGACCATGACGACCGGCTGCGCGACATCAGCCCGGCCGCGCGCGACCGCCGCGTGCGGGAGGAGCAGGCCTTCCTCGCCCGGCTCGAGGCGATCCCGGCCGAGGCGCTCAGCCCGGCCGACCGCGTCAATCGCGGCATCTTGCGGCGGATGCTGCGCGAAGACGTCGAGGCCAACGCCTTCCCCCAGCGCGACATGCTGTTCACCACTTATTATGGCTGGCACCAGGGCTTTGCCGGCCTCGCCCGCGGCTTGCCGTTCCGGACGCGCGCGGATTTCGACTCCTATCTGCGCCGGCTCGAACAATATCCGGTGCTCAACGACGCCGCCTTGGCGATCACCGCCACGGCCGTGCGCGGCGGCCACGTCCTGCCCTGCTCGGTGCTCGACGGCTACGAGAACACCATCTCCGGCGTGATCGCGGCCGCCCCGGCCCGCTCGCGCTTCTACGAGCCGTTCACAGGCGACCGGCCGAGCACGATCGCCGCGGCCGACTGGAGCGCGCTCCAGGGCCGGGCGCGGCGGATCATCACCGAGGTGCTGAACCCCGCTTATCAGAAGCATCTCGATTTCTATCTGACCCAATATCGCCCGCGCTGCGCCCGTTCCGACAGCATCAGGGACCAACGGGGCGGCCCGGCCTTCTACGCCTTCCAGGTCCGCTCCTACACCACCACCGACCTGACTCCGCAGCAGATCCACGACATCGGCATGGCGGAGGTGACCCGGATCCGCGCCGAGATGGACCAGGTCGCCCGCGACGCCGGCTTCCCCTCGCGCCAGGCCTATATCCAGGAGCTGCGCACCAATCCGCGTCATTATCCGACCGATGCCGAGCAATTGATGCGCGAGGCGGCGCGCGTCACCACCGAGATCAACGGCCATCTGCCGCGCCTGTTCGGGACGCTGCCGCGGCTGACCTACACGATCCGCGAGATCCCGGCCGAGATCGCGCCGGGGACGACCACCGCTTATTATGCGGCCGGGTCGCCCGAAAGCGGCATCGCCGGCAGCTATTATGTCAACACGTCGCGGCTCGACCAGCGGCCGCTCTGGGAGGTGCCGGCACTGAGCCTGCACGAGGCGGTGCCCGGCCACCATTTCCAGATCGCGCTGCAGCAGGAGCTCGACATCGCGCCGTTCCGCCGCAACTTCACCGGCTTCACCGCCTTCACCGAGGGCTGGGGCCTCTATGCCGAGAGCCTCGGCCGCGACATGGGCCTCTACAACACGCCCGAACGGCGGATGGGCGAATTGTCCTATCAGATGTGGCGCGCGTCTCGGCTGGTGGTCGACACCGGCATCCATGCGATGGGCTGGGACAAGGCCCGCGCCGTCCAGTTCATGCGCGACAATACCGCGCTCAGCGAAGCCAATATCAATGCCGAGGTGAACCGCTACATCAGCTGGCCGGGCCAGGCTCTCGGCTACATGATCGGGCGGCTCAGGATCCTCGAGCTGCGCCGCCGCGCCGAGCAGGCGCTGGGCGACCGGTTCGATCTCAGGCGATTCCACGACGCGGTGCTGCGCAACGGCTCGGTGCCGCTCGACGTACTCGAATCCGAGATCGACCTGTGGATCGCGGCCGAGCGGACCCGCGGAGCGGGTTGATGCGCCCGGCGCGCGGCGCCCTGCTCCTGGTCCTGGCGGCCGCCGCCGGCTGCGCCGCGCCCCCGACCCCAAGGCTGCCGGTGCAGCGGCTGCGCGTGACCGCGACCATGTCGGCCGAGACCCAGGCGGCGCTCGAGCTGGCCGCCGGCCAGGTCCGCCGCTGCTATCGCGCGCCGCGGGTCAGCAGCGAGGCGCGCCAGATCATCACCCGCCTGCTGGTCCGGATCATGGCCGACGGCACGCTCAACGGCATGCCCGAGGTGCTGGCGCAAAGCGGCGTCCATGCCGGCAATCAGTTCTACGCGTCGCGCATGGCCGAGGCCGCGATCCTGTCGGTGGTCCGCTGCGCGCCGCTGCGCCTGCCGCCCGATTTCGTCCGCGGCGAGACGCTCGAGATCGAGTTGACCTTCAGCCCGCTCGCCTCGGCTTAGGCTGGGCCATTCAACCAGTCGGACTCGGACAGGACTGATCCTTTATCGGCGGCGACTGCGTCGTCTCCGACTCCCTGTTTTTCGCGCAGAGAGCGCGGAGGGCGCAGAGACGCAGAGAGTCAGCGCCCGTCCCTGTGCGCAGCGCCCGCGCTATTGTGCTTCATAGGAAGGGTGGCATCGTCGCCACCCGGCCCGACATCTCTGCGCCTCTGCGCTCTCGCGCGCGCAGCGCGCCAAAAAATATTCGGGCGGGGCTGAACCTTTATCGGGCCGAGCCCGGGATGGTCGATTAGGCCTGCCTAACCGAAGCTCCGCCGCCGATGTGCGTGGCGCCACAGCCGCGCGATCCGGTCGCGGACGGTGCGGCGCGCGTTGGAGCGGTCCGGCGACGGCAGGATCGTAGACGGGATCAGTTCCGCCTGCTCCTCTTCCTCGGCATAGAGCCGCAGATTTTCGGGCCGGCTCGGCCGCACCGCCTCACGGCCGCGCATGATGTCCTCCGCGGTTTTGAGCGCGCGGACGAGGTCCTCGTGGCTGAACGGCTTGACCAGGCAGCCCAAGGCCAGGTCCGAGATCGGAAAGCTCGGCGCCTTGCCGCTGGTGAACAGGCAGGGGATGCCCATCTCGCCGAGCTTGGCGGCGACCGAGAAGCCGGTCGACCCATGGGCGAGATGGAGATCGATCAAAGCGAGGTCAGGCCGGCGCTCGTCGGCGGCGGCCAGCGCTTCCATGCTGTCGGCGGCGATATTAGTGACGAGGTAGAGCGGATTGAGCTCGATCAGCTGCTTCAGCGTCTGCGCGAACAGCGGCTCATCCTCGACAACCAGGATCTTCAGCACAGCGGATCCCCTCCCGAACGCTGCAAGCGGCTCGATTCTTTGTGAAAAATCCGGATGTGGGAATCGGCGCAGGCCCGATTTGCGACCAACGCATATCAAAGCGCGCCGAAGCGATGGAACTGGCCCTCATTTGCCGGTCAGCAGCGCTCAGCGCGGCAGGTCGGCGGTCTCGTCCCGCTCGGCGAGCGGGTTGTCCGGCTGGTCGACCTGCCCTTCCGGATCGAGATGGATCAGCACCTCGACGCCCGGAAACTCGGCGGCGAGGTCCGCCTCGATCTCGTCCATCACGTCGTGCGCCCGGCTGATCGGCATCGCCGGATCGACCCAGATGTGGAATTGGGCGAAATCCTGGGTGCCGCTGCTGCGGGTGCGCAGATCGTGAATGCCGCGTCCCTCGGGATGACGCGCGGCGACCGCGACGAACGCCTTGCGCCGTTCCTCCGGCCATTCCTTGTCCATTAGCTGGTCGATCGCGTGGCGCGACGCGGTGAAGGCGCCGTAGAGCAGCCACAGGGCGATGCCGAGACCGAAAAGCGGATCGGCGCCGGTGAAACCGAGATACTGATCGAGCGCGAGCGCCGCGATAACCGACAGGTTGAGGAAGAGGTCGCTTTGATAGTGCAGCCGGTCGGTGCCGATCGCGATCGATCCGGTCCGCCGCACCACCGATTTCTGGTAGCGGATCAGCGCCAGTGTCGCGACGATCGCGACCGCCGAGACGATGATGCCCTCGTCGGCATGGGCGGTGCGCGCGCCGACCAGCATCCGCTCGATCGCACGCCAGCCGATGCCGAGCGCCGAGACGGCGATGATGCCGACCTGGATCAGGGCGGCCAGCGATTCCGCCTTGCCGTGGCCGAAGCGATGGTCGTGGTCGGCGGGCATCGCGGCGATCCGCACCCCGAACAGGGTGACGAAGGAGGCGATCACGTCGAGCGCGGTGTCGGCGAGCGAGCCGAGCATCGCGACCGATCCGGTTGCCCAGGCGGCGTAGAGCTTGAGGCCGAGCAGGAAGAGCGCCACCGCGACGCTCGCCAAAGCGGCCCTGGTGGCGAGCCGGGCGCGCTGGAACTGGTCGTGCGCGCTCACGGGTAGAGCAGGCCCTCGCGCCAGCCCTCGCCGTCGCGCACGAACAGCCGCCGCTCGTGCAGCCGGTGCGGCCGGTCGCTCCAAAATTCGATCCGGTCCGGCACCAGCCGATAGCCCCACCAATGCGGCGGCCGCGGCACGTCGCGTCCGTCATATTGAGCCGCCATCTCCGCGAAGCGACGCTCGAACAGGTCGCGATTGGAGAGCGGCCGCGACTGGTCCGATGCCCAGGCGCCGAGCTGGGAATCGCGCGCCCGGCTGGCGAAATAGGCGTCGGCCTCGGCTTCGTCGACCGGCGCGATCCTTCCTTCCGCCCGCACCTGCCGGCGCAGCGACTTCCAGTGGAACAGCAGGGCCGCGCGCGGATTGGCGGACAGCTCCTCGCCCTTGCGGCTCTGGCTGTTGGTGTAGAAGACCAAGCCGCGCGCGTCGTGGCCCTTGAGCAGCACCATCCGCGCCGACGGCGCCCCGTCCGGCGTCGCCGTCGCCAGCGTCATCGCCTCGGCGTCGTTCGGCTCAGCGGCGCGCGCCTCGGCGAACCAGCTCTCGAACAGCTCATGCGGGTTGGTCATGGCCGGCCTCTAACGCCCTCCCACGGGCGGACACAAGCGCAGCGGGTTGTGGACATTTCACGCGCGCCTGACCAAGTAGCGGACATGGCTGACCTCTATTCCGAGCTGGGTGTCGCGCGCAGCGCGAGCGAGGCCGATATCAAGAAGGCGTATCGCAAGCTCGCCAAGGAGCTTCACCCCGACCGCAACAAGGACAATCCCAAGGCGGCCGACCGCTTCTCCAAGGTCACCCAGGCCTATGATATCCTGACCGACAAGGACAAACGCGCCCAATATGACCGGGGCGAGATCGACGAGGACGGCAATCCGCGCGCCCCGTTCGGCTTCGGCGGCGGCGCGGGCGGCGCCGGCGGGTATCGCCGCGGTCCGACCGGTCCGAATGGCGAGCCTTTCGAGTTCGGCGGCGAGGCGGCCGACCTTTCGGACCTGTTCGAGGGCCTGTTCGGCGGCGCCCGGCGCGGTGGCGGCGGTGGCGGCGGCCCCTTTTCCGGCTTCGGCCGGCGCAGCGCGCCGCCGCAAAAAGGGCCCGACGTCGCCTATCGGCTCGACGTCCCGTTCGAGGAGGCGGCCTCGCTCCAGGGCCAGCGCGTCACCCTGAGCAGCGGCAAGACGCTCGACATCAAATTGCCGGCCGGCGTCGAGGACGGCACGCGGATCCGGCTGTCCGGCCAGGGCCAGCCCGGCCCGGCCGGCAATGGCGACGCGATCGTCACGATCGCGATCCGCCCGCACCGTTTCTTCAAGCGCGACGGCGACAATATCCGGCTCGATCTGCCGATCTCGATCGACGAGGCGGTGCTCGGCGCCAAGGTGCGCGTGCCCACCGTCGACGGCAATGTCATGCTCAGCATCCCCAAGGGCTCGAGCTCGGGCAAGACCCTGCGCCTCAAGGGCAAGGGCTTCACCGCCAAGAGCGGCCAGCGCGGCGACCAGCTCGTCACCTTGATGGTGGACGTGCCCGACGATGCCGAGCTCGCCCGCTTCCTCGAAAGCTGGAGCGGCAAGGGCAAGGAAAACCCGCGGGCGGGCCTCGGCGTTTAACGTAGCGCCATATGCTCGAAGTCTCGCCCGAATCCCCGGAAGCCAGGCGCAAGCGGCGAGCCCGGGAGCAGGCGCAGCTCGAGGGCGGCCACAAGCATATCCAGTCGCGCTGGTGGCGCGTGACCAAGAGGGTCGCGATCGGCGTCTATTCCGACGGCTTCATCCACGCCGGCAACCTCGCTTATCTCGCTTTGCTGTCGATCTTCCCCTTCGTCATCGTCGCCGCCGCGATCGCGCGCCTGTTCGGCCAGACCGAGGAAGGGATGGAGGCGGTCGACGCCTTGCTCCGGACGATGCCGGGCGACGTCGCCGACGTGCTTCGCACACCGATCCGCGACGTGCTCGAGGCGCGCTCGGGCAGCCTTCTCTGGCTCGGCGCGATCGTCGGTCTGTGGACGACGGGCAGCTTCATCGAGACGATCCGCGACATCATCCGCCGGTCCTACGGCGTCACCTACAGCCGCCCTTTCTGGGAATATCGGCTCGGCTCGACCGGCATGATCATCGCCGCGGTGATCATCGCGATGATCGCCTTCGCGGTCTCGATCCTCCTGGTCGGCGTCCAGAATTTCATCGTCCAGCGCATTCCGGGCGCGGACGATCTGGTCAGCCTGCTGACCCTGCTCCGGGTGGCGCCGGCGCTGATGCTGTTCCTGTCGCTCTACGTCATGTTCTACATCCTGACGCCGAAGCGCTACCGGCTGGGAGACTGCCCGAAATGGCCCGGCGCGGCCTTCGTCGCCGGCTGGTGGGTGATGACCACCGCCTTGCTGCCGGCGACGCTCGCCAGCCTCGGCGGCTACGATCTCACTTATGGCAGCCTCGCTGGCGTCATGATCGCCCTGGTCTTCTTCTTCGTCGTCGGGCTCGGCTTCGTGATCGGCGCCGAGCTCAATGCGGCGCTTGCGGAGACGCCGACGCCCAGCCAAGAGGATGTCGAGGCGGTCGTCCATGAAGAGGCCGCCCATGAAATGGAGCTGAGGTCCGAGCAGAAGGCCGTCGAGGAAATCGAACAGGAGAAGACATGACCGGCTTGATGAACGGGAAGCGCGGGCTGATCATGGGGCTGGCCAATGACCGGTCCCTGGCCTGGGGCATCGCCCAGAAGCTGCGCGAGGCAGGCGCCGAGATGGCGTTCAGCTATCAGGGCGAGGCGCTGCACAAGCGCGTCGCGCCGCTCGCCGAGCAGCTCGGCTCCGACTTCCTGATCGATTGCGACGTCGCCGACATGGCTGCGCTGGACACCGCCTTCGACGCGCTCAAGGCGCGCTGGGAGACGATCGATTTCCTCGTCCACGCGATCGGCTTTTCCGACAAGAATGAGCTGAGGGGCCTCTACGTCGACACCAGCCTCGACAATTTCCTGATGACGATGAACATCTCGGCCTACAGCTTCACCGCGGTCGCGAACCGGGCGCGGGCGCTGATGCCGAACGGCGGCGCGCTGCTCACCTTGTCCTATTACGGCGCCGAGAAGGTCATCCCGCATTACAACGTGATGGGCGTCGCCAAGGCCGCGCTCGAGACCAGCGTCAAATATCTCGCCATGGACCTCGGCCCGGAGAATATCCGGGTCAATGCGATCTCGGCCGGGCCGATCAAGACGCTGGCGGCGAGCGGCATCGGCGACTTCCGCTACATCATGAAGTGGAACGAATATAATTCGCCGCTGCGCCGCAACGTCACGATCGAGGATGTTGGCGGCGCCGCGCTCTATCTGCTCTCCGACCTCGCCTCGGGCGTGACCGGCGAGATCCACCATGTCGATTCCGGCTATAATGTGATCGGCATGAAGGCCGAGGACGCGCCCGACATCAGCGTCGCCTGACGGGCTATTTCCGCCGCACAACGAGCATCGTCGAGAAAAGGCGGCGATCCGTCGAAAGCGTGGCGCGAGGCCGGCGCCGCACGGCGACGGCGACCTCTCGTCTGTCGAGGAACGCCATGTCCGCCTTCATGATCCTGTTCGCCGCTGCCGCTTCGGCCCAATGTCCGGCACCGACCGAGGCCTCGGTCCGCGCCGCCTTCGACCAGTGGCTCGCCGCTTACCGGTCGCGCGATCTCGAGGGCACGATGGCGATCTTCGACGAAAATGTCCGCTTCCATTTCTAGGGATCGCCGGACCTCGATCGGGCCGGATTGCGCCGTTCCTATCAGTCGGAATTCGCAGCCACCGCCCGGTCGGAATGGCGTGCCGAATGGGATGAGGTGATCGTCTCCGGCGATCTCGTGACTGCCTTCGCCTCCTGGCGCGAACATGTCGGCGGAGCGGCCGAGCCGCGTGCCGAGAATCGCGCCGTCGACGTGCTGCGTCGGGGCGCCGATTGCCGCTGGCGGATCGTGCGTTCGCTCAATTATTCTCTGCGCCGACAATGACCGAGCTTCGCCGCCTCCGCATCTACGGCCGAGTCCAGGGCGTCTGGTATCGCGGCTGGACGGTCGAGGCGGCGCGCCAATTGGGGCTCGACGGCTGGGTGCGCAACCGCCGCGACGGCAGCGTCGAGGCGCTGGTTCAAGGGCCCGAAGACCGAATCGAGACGCTGATCGCGCGCTGCCGCCAGGGCCCGCCCGCCGCGCGGGTCGAGCGGGTCGAGGTCGAGCCGGCCGAACAGGAGGAAATGCCGGACGGGTTCGAGCAACGGCCGACCGCATGACCCGCTTCCACGCTTCGCGTCGGCGGCCTAGATTGCGGCCATGACGACCTCTCCCCCTTTCGCCCTCGAAGGCCTCGATCATGTCGTGCTGCTGGTCGAGGACATGGACCGGGCCGCGACCTTCTACCGGACGGTCATCGGCTGCGCGGTCGAGCGCGACCTTTCGCAATATGGCATGCTGCAGCTGCGCGCCGGCGCGGCGCTGATCGACCTGGTCGACATCGCCGCCGCCGAAGGCGAGTGGGCGCGGCCGCCGGTGGCGGGCGGACGCAACATGGACCATGTCTGCATCGCCACCGGCCCCTGGAACGAAGCCGAGATGCGCGCCCATCTCGCCGATCACGGCGTCGAGATCATCGAGGAAGGGGTCAGGGGCGGTGCCCGCGGCGACGGGCTGTCCTTCTATATCCGCGACCCGTCCGGCAACGTGCTGGAGCTCAAGGGCCCTTCGGACTGATCGCAACCCACGCGCCGGGCCGGCGTTGATCCTCGAAAGAGGAGATCAGCATGTCGACCCAGCCTCCGGACCAGCCGGTCCCGCCGGAACAGCCGCCCCAGCCGAGCCAGCCGGCCCAGCCGGTCAAGGCCCCGCCCGAATTCTCGCCGCCGATGCCGAATATCGACCAGCCCGATCCGGCCTATCCGCCGCAGGGCGCCTAGTTGCTCCGAGACTAGCCCAGGCGCTCGGCCACCAGCGCCTTGATGTCCGCCTCCGGCCGCGCGCCGTAGTGCGAGATCACCTCGGCCGCGGCGATCGCGCCGATCGTCAGCGAGTCGGCGAGGCTGCGCCCATTGGTCATGCCGAACAGGAAGCCGCCCGCGAACAGGTCGCCGGCGCCGGTCGTGTCGATCACCGTGGCCGGCTCCGCCGGGACCTCCGCCCGCTCGCCGCGGGAAATGGCGATCGCGCCCTTCTCGCCGCGGGTGACGACCAGGGTCTCGACCTTGTCGGCAAAAGCGGCGACCGCCGTCTCGAAATGGGCGACGGCCGCCAGCGACTGGATCTCGGCCTCGTTGGCGAACAAGATGTCGATCTTGCCGCCGTCGATCAGCTGCAGGAAGCCGTCGCGATGGCGGTCGATGCAGAAAGTGTCGGACAAGGTGAAGGCGACCTTGCGGCCGGCCCGGCGGGCGATGTCGATCGCCTTGACCATGGCGTAGCGCGGCGTCTCGGGATCCCAGAGATAGCCTTCCAGATAGATCACGGCGGCGTCGGCGATCTGCTGCTCGTCGAGCGCCTCGACCGGGAGCAATTGGGCGGCGCCGAGGAAGGTGTTCATCGTCCGGTGCGCGTCGGGCGTGACCAGGATCATCGAGCGCGCGGTCGGCACGCCGACGTCGCGCGGCGCCGTTTCGAACTCGACTCCGGTCGCGCGCAGGTCGTGGATGTAGAATTCGCCGAGCTGGTCGGGCGCGACCTGGCCGACGAAGGCGGCGCGCCCGCCCAGGGCGGCGATGCCGGCGGCGGTGTTGCCGGCCGAGCCGCCGCTGATCTCGCGCGCCGGGCCCATATGATCGTAGAGCCGCACCGCCTCATCGGCGTCGATCAGCCGCATCATGCCCTTGGTCAGCCCCTCGCGCTCGAGGAAGGCGTCGTCGGCATCGGCGATCACGTCGAC
>JAYRLF010000115.1:9328-10875 GCA_041905385.1 Allosphingosinicella sp. | reverse complement strand
ATGCGCTGCCACCGGAGGCGGCCCAAGGGGCGCAGCCGGGCGCGGCGCAACCGGGCGCGGCGCAACCGGGCCCGGCACAGCCGGCGGCCCAACCGGGCGCGGCCGCGCCACAACCGGGGACCGTGTCGCCGCAACCAGGGAATCAAGCCGAATGAAGCGTATCCTCGCCGCCTTGACGATGCTCAGCCTCCTCGCCGGCTGCGGCGTGTTCGGCGGCCGCCGTCCGACGACGCCGACCGTCGGCACTCGCATCCCGGTCCTGACCAGCGAAGGCGCGGTCGAGGTCGATGCGGCCCTGGCCGATCTGCCGGTCCAATATCCGCAGGCGGTCACCAATGCCGACTGGCCGCAGCCCGGCGGCAACCCCGCCCATGCGATGATCCACGTCAGCCTCGGCGACACGCCGACCCAGGTGTGGAGCGCCAGCATCGGCCAAGGCAGCAGCACCCGCGCCCGCCTCGCCGCCGAGCCGGTGGTCGCCGATGGCCGGGTCTATACGATCGACACGACCGCAACCGTGCGCGCCTTCAGCGCCGACAATGGCGCGGTGATCTGGCAGCATCAGGTCCGCGGTGAGAACAGCCCCCGCGAGACCCTGTTCGGCGGCGGCGTCAGCTTCGATTCCGGCCGGATCTACGCGACCAACGGCGCCGGCGACGTCGCCGCGCTCGACGCAGCGACCGGCGCCCAGGCCTGGATCGTCAAGCCGGGTGGCCCGTTGCGCGGCGCGCCGACCATCGCCGGCGACAATGTCTATGTCCTCGCCCAGGACAACCAGCTATTCGCGCTCAACACCGCCAATGGCGAGACTCGCTGGAGCGGTTCCGGCTCGTTCGAGCTGGCCGGCGTGTTCGGTTCCGCCTCGCCGGCCTTCGCCCAAAGCACGCTGGTCGCGGGCTTCTCGTCGGGCGAGCTGTCCGCCTATCGCTACGAGAACGGCCAGGTCGTCTGGCAGGATGCGCTCACCCGGACCGGTGTCAGCACGGTGGTCGGCACCATTTCCGACATCGACGCCGATCCGGTGATCGACAATGGCCGCGTCTTCGCAGTCGGCCAGGGCGGCCGCATGGTCGCGGTCGAGTTGATCACCGGTCAGCGCGCCTGGGAATTGAACATTGCCGGCATCTCCTCTCCGTGGGTGGCCGGCGATTGGGTGTTCGTCGTCACCGACCAGGCCAAGGTGCTCGCCGTGGCGCGCTCGTCGGGCCGAATCCGCTGGATCGCGCAGCTGCCGCGCTATCGCAACGAGGAAGCGCGCCGCAATCCGATCTTCTGGCGCGGCCCGGTGCTCGCCGGCAACCGGCTCATTCTGGTCAGCTCGCTGGGCCAGATGGCCTACGTGAACCCGGCCGACGGCACGATCCAGTCGACCGTCGAGACCCGCGCCCCGATGTCGCTGCCGCCGGTTGTGGCGAACAACACGCTGTACCTGCTGGACGATAGCGGGCGGCTGACAGCGTATCGGTAGAAGCCGGTGCCCCGGGGGGGGGCGGGGGCCCCTCCCGGGGCACGACAGGGTACCCGCCCGAGCCCGGCGACCCCCGCAC
>JAYRLF010000115.1:0-9318 GCA_041905385.1 Allosphingosinicella sp. | reverse complement strand
GAAGGCCGGGGCCCAGTCCGGAGTCACGACTGGATCCCGGCCTTCGCCGGGAAACCCGGAAAGTCGATCGCAGCCGGTCGAACTTGACCCCCACCCCGTGAACCGGCAGGGCGGCACCCCTCATGCCAAGCCTGCCCACCGTCGCCATCGTCGGCCGTCCCAATGTCGGCAAATCCACCTTGTTCAACCGGCTGGTCGGCAAGAAGCTCGCGCTCGTCGACGACCGTCCAGGGGTCACCCGCGACCGGCGCGAAGGCGAGGCGAACCTGCTCGGACTCGAATTCCGGGTGATCGACACCGCCGGCTATGAGGACGAGGACCCCGAGACCCTGCCCGGCCGGATGCGCGCCCAGACCATCGCCGCGGTGCGCGAGGCCGATGCCGCCTTGTTCCTGATCGACGCCCGCGCCGGCACGACCCCGCTCGACGAGGAGATCGCCCGCTGGCTCCGCTCGGAATCGACCCCGGTGATCCTCGCCGCCAACAAGGCGGAAGGACGGGCCGGCGAGGCCGGCCTGCTCGAGGCCTGGTCGCTCGGCCTCGGCGAGCCGATCGCGATCAGCGCCGAGCATGGCGAAGGCGTCGCCGACCTGTTCGAGAAGCTGCTGCCGCATGTCGAGCGCGAGCAGGACGATGAGGAGGTGGCGGAAGAAGGCGCCGAAGGACCGCTCAAGCTTGCCATCGTCGGCCGCCCCAATGCCGGCAAATCGACGCTGATCAACAAGATGCTCGACCAGGATCGGCTGATCACCGGGCCCGAAGCCGGCATCACCCGCGATTCGATCGCGATCGACTGGAGCTGGAAGGATCGGCCGGTGCGGCTGATCGACACGGCCGGCATGCGCAAGAAGGCCAAGGTCGAGGACAAGCTCGAGAAGCTGTCGGTCGCCGACGCCCGCCGCGCGGTCGATTTCGCCGAAGTGGTCGTGCTGCTGCTCGACGGGACGCGCGGGCTCGAGGCGCAGGATCTCAGGATCGCCGACAATGTCCTGCAGGAAGGCCGGGCCTTGGTCGTCGCGGTCAACAAGTGGGACGTGGCCGAGAATCCGAGCGGCCTGTTTAACGGCATCAAGGCGGCGCTCGACGAGGGGCTGAGCCAGGCGCGCGGCATTCCCTTGCTGACCGTCTCCGGCAAGACCGGCAAGGGCCTCGACCAGTTGCTCGCCGCCGCCTTCGAGGTGCGCGAGGCCTGGTCGCAGCGCGTGTCCACCGGTCAGCTCAACCGCTGGTTCGAGCAGGCGGTCGAGAAGAACCCGCCGCCGGCGCCCGGCGGCAAGCGGATCAAGCTCAGGTACATCACGCAGGTCAACACCCGGCCGCCGAGCTTCGTCCTGTTCGGCAATCGGGTCGATCAGCTGCCGGATTCCTATCTGCGCTACCTGATCAACGGCATCCGCCGCGAGCTCGGCTTCGGCACCGTGCCGATCCGGCTCGCCGCGCGCGCCTCGCGCAATCCCTTCGATCGCTCCGGAAGCTGATTCTGCCGCGAATTTCCGCGAGATGCGCGGCGCGTCGTCAACCCGCTGTTTACTGCCGGGGGGTAAGATCGCGCGGAAACCGGACATGAGGGAAGGCGGCGTGGAGCAGGTTGGCGGCGAACTGGTCGACTGGGAGGAGTTCTCCCGGATGCGGACGGAGCTCGGTGCGAGCTTCGTGCGGATGCTCGGCTATTTTCGTGAGGATGGCGAGAAGGCGGTGGCGCGGATCGAGGCCGCGATGCACCGCCGCGACGCCGCCGCTTTGGTGCTGCCCGCCCATACGATGAAGGGCGAGGCGCGCCAGTTCGGCGCGATGACGCTCGGCTCGCTCGCCGAGGAGATCGAGGAGGCCGGCCGCCGTGCGGTCGAGGCCCATCTTTTCCCCGACAATATCGTCCCGCAGGTCGCGCGGCTGCGCCCGCTCTACGCCCAGACGATCGAGCTGCTCGAGGCGGAGACCAACCCGCTCGTCGCCCGCCGCCGCGAAAGCGAGCGCGGGCCGAGCAACCAGGAATTCGGGCGGCTCTGACCTTGCTGTTCCCCGGCGAAGGCCGGGGTCCAGTCCAACGTCAATCTGGGCCCCGGCCTGCGCCGGGGAACAGCAAGATTCAGGCTTCCGCCTTCTCCGGCCCCTTGCGCATCTGCTGGATCTCGAACCGCGACAGGCTGCGCCACAGCCACTCGAACGGGCCATAGAGGTAGCGGTCCAGCCAGGGCTTCGACCAGAGCAGCATCAGCGCCCACATCGCCAGCACCGGGATCCACATCTCGATCCGCCGCAGCTCGCCGAACAGGCCGAAGCCATAGCCGTAGAAGACCGTCGTCATGATCAGCGAGGTGCCGAGATAATTGGTGAAGGCGGCCCGGCCGGCGGCCGCGATCCTGTCGACCAGAGCGCCGCCATTGCGGGTCAGCAGGATGATTAGCGCCGCGGTTGCCACGATCATCAGCGGACGGAAGGGCACGGTCGCCGCCAGCGAGAAGGCGAACAGCGACAGCGGCGAGAAATTGGCATCGACGATCAGCCAGGCGAGCAAGGCATAGATCGGGATGCCGAGGCCGAAGCCGATCAGCGCGGTCTTGCGATAGCGTCCGACCGCCCATTCGCCGCGGAAGAATCCGGTCTTCAGCGCCGCCATGCCGAACAGCATATAGGCCATCGTCTCCCAACCGAACATCATGATGCTGGTGAAGGGATCGGCGCCATGGCGGACGACCTGGTCCCGGACGATTCCGGCCCAAGGGCCTAGGTGGAGGGAGAGATCCCGCTGCAGCGCTTCGGGTGACGCCGTCACGAAGCCCTGCATGTCGCGCCATTCCTTCACCTGTTCGGCGGTGGCGTTGCCCTGGGCGGCCGCTTCGCTGAGGAAATAGACGCCGGCGGCAAAGCTCGCGAACAGCAGGGTCTGAACGATCACCAGCGCCACACCCCAGATGATCAGCGCGCGGACGCTCAGCTTGCGGAAGAAGAAGAGGAGCAGACCGCACAAGGCGTAGAGCGAGAGGATGTCGCCGAACCAGATCAGGTAGAAATGGATCAGGCCGAAGACGAGCAGCCAGACCATGCGCAGATAATGGACCTTGGCGGCCGATTCGCCGGTCGCTTCGGCCCGCTCGATCACCAGCAGCGTGCTGGCGCCGAACAGGAAGGAGAACAGGCCGCGCATCTTGCCGTCGATCAGGATGAAGCTGAACGCCCAGGAGGCGAAGTCGGCCGGCCCTTCGGCGCCATAGACGGTCGGGTTCATATAGGCCTGGAAGGGCCCGGCGAAGGCGACGATGTTCATCGCCAATATGCCCATCACGGCGACGCCGCGGACGATGTCGAGCGTGGCGATGCGGGCGAGCGATTGCGTCGGCGTTTGTGACGGGGCGGCGATCGCGGCGTCTGCGGTGATGTCGGTCATCCGGCGTCCCCCTTCCGGAATGTCGGGATTGGAAATCCTATAGCCAGGAAGATATCTGATCGAGCGGCTTCTTCAACAGCGCATGTTCGGGAACGGTGGCGTCGGCGGCCGGACGTCCGGCGACGATCACCATCACCGGCTTCTCGTGCGCGGGCCGGCCGCAGAGCCGGTTGAGGAAGCCCATCGGATTGGGCGTGTGGGTGAGGGTGGCGAGTCCCGCCTCGTGCAGCGCGAGCAGCAATATCCCGCAGGCGATGCCGACCGACTCGGCGACATAATAATTCTGTCGCAGCTCGCCGGGCCGGATCCCGCCCTTGCGCTGGCCGAACACCACGATGTGCCAGGGCGCGACCTCGAGATAGGGCTTGTCCTCGTCGGTGCCGAGCGGGGCCAGCGCCTCGAGCCATTCGGCGCCGGCCTTGCCGCCATAAAATGCGCGCTCCTCCGCTTCCGCAGCCTCTCGCAGCCTGTGCTTCAGCTCGGGCGAGGAGATCACGGTGAAATGCCAGGGCTGATGGTTGGCGCCGCTCGGCGCGGTGCCAGCGGCCAGGATCGCATTCTCGATCACGGCGCGCGGCACGGGCTCGGGGGAGAAGAAGCGACAGGTCCGCCGTGTGCGCACCCGCTCGTAGAAGGCGCGGCTGCGGGCGGTCATTTCATCCGCGGACAAGTCGGGCAGGCCCGGCCACGGCACCGGGCGATAGGCGGAGGCGTCGGTCATCGCCGACTGATGCGGGAAAAGCAGGCGCCGTGGAAGCGCTGCGCGCTCAGCCCTCCGCCGGCTTGCTCTGCAGCTGGATATAATTCTGCAGACCCATCTGCTCGATCATGTCGAACTGCTGCTCGAGCACGTCGACATGCTCCTCCTCATTTTCGAGGATCTCGACGAACAGGTCGCGGCTGACGAAGTCGCGCACCGTCTCGCAATGGGCGATCGCGACCTTGAGCTGGTCGAGCGCCTCGCGCTCGAGCTCGAGGTCGGCGCGCAGGATCTCCTCGACATTCTCGCCGACCCGAAGCCGGCCGAGCATCTGGAAGTTGGGCAGGCCTTCGAGGAACAGGATCCGCTCGGCGAGCCGATCGGCATGCTTCATCTCGTCGATCGATTCGTGCCGCTCGAACTCGGCGAGCCGCTTCACGCCCCAATTGTCGAGCATCCGATAGTGCAGCCAATATTGGTTGACCGCGGTCAGCTCGTTCTTGAGCGTATCGTTGAGGTGCTGGATTACCTGTTCGTCGCCCTTCATCGCGGCCTCCGTCACATCACTCGGGTGGCGGGGCTATAACGCGTCGAGCGCCGAAAAGGCACCCAAAAATGGCGGAAAACTGCGAAAAATTAGCTGCGACTGTTAGGCAGTCGCAAGTTCGGCCGCGATGATCTGACGTGCGAATGAGACGCATTGGCCGCAGCGCGGCTTCTTGCCCTGAGTGCGGTAGGCGCTGCTGGGGCAGGACGCGCCGGCGCGCGCGGCGGCGCGCAGGTCGCTCTCTCGAATCGCGTTACAGACACAAACGATCATGGTGATCGGAAATAGCGATAATGCGAGGCGTTCGCAATAGGGAGCTTTCCCTAAGGGCCCTCCCGGAGCGCTTTTTCCTAGCGCCGATCCTTGCGAATCATCAGCTTCAGGCCCGACCAGACGGCGTCGACCGCACAAACCTTGACGTCGACCAGGTCAGTGTCGGCGAGGATGACTTCGCGAATCCCGTCCTCGGTGATGTCGGTCGGGACCTTCGAGGCCTTTTTCGGCCAGCTCACCCAGATGAAGCCGGAGGGCGCCAGCAGCGGCCGCAGCCGCTTCAGCCGCGCCTCCATGTCGGCACGCGAGGTGACGAAGATATGGGCCGCCTCGATCGGCGCTTCCGGCGCCGCGAGATGGTTCAGCGAAAGATCGCCCTCTTCGATCTCTGCCCGCACCGTATCGGGCATGTCCTCCCACCAGCTCCGCAGGCCCGGCTTCAGCGACAGCTTTCTCGCGAGCGGGGTGCCGGAGTAGCCGGAGGTCATGCTGTCGCCGTCGGCCGGAAATGCCGCGCCGCGACCAAAGCGATTGGGACGCCGACGCAGACGCAGTGCGAGAAGAGGGCGTTGGAGATGCCGTAGAGCGTGCTCGGCAGCGGTGCCTCGGGCCAGCGCAGCGGCTTCACGATCCAGTACATGATGATCCAGAGCAGCACGCCATAAGCGAGTCCGGCCGCGATCGGATGGCGCAGCAAGGCGGGGATGCGCGGCGCGACGACCATATAAGCCGTCACCATCGCCGTCATGATCGCATAATGGACCGCGAGGCCGACCAGGGCCCAGCCGGCGGTCGGCGTCGGCGCTTCGCCGAACGGACCGCTGGCGACGTAGCGCAGCACCGGCACCGGGCCCACGCCGGCAAAGCCGGCGAAGACGAAGGCCGAGAGGATGTCGAGCGTGCCCGCGATCAGCGTCGCGATGACGATCGGTCGCAACATGGCTGGTCCTCCCCTGGGGTCAGGATCGAACCGAGCCGCCGGACTATGTCAAGCAAGCGCCCCGTCAACGCCCATCAGGTCGGGGAGGAAGCCTTCATGGGCGCGGCGGATTTCGTCGAGGGTCATGCGTGCCTCGCCGAGCCACAGCTCAGCAAGATCGTGGGTGATGCCGATATTCGTACACGCGACTCCGGCCTTGCTCGCCGCTTCGAGAATCGCCCGGCTCGATCTTTTTGTGGTGACGACATACCGGCCTTGCCCCTCGCCGAACGACAAAGCGCTGGCGCGAGTTTCGGGAACATTCGCAATTCGAAAGCCGCGACCGCCGGCCAAGGCCATTTCGGCCAGCGCAACGAGGGGACCACCATCGGCGACGTCGTGTACGGCCGTGACCTCGCCATTCGCGATGAGGGTGCGGACGAACTCGCCATGTCTCCGCTCCGCCGCAAGGTCGACATTCGGCGGCGGCCCGTCCTCCCGCCCCACGATCTCGCGCAGCCAGAGCGATTGCCCGAGATGTTCTTCGGCGTCGCCGATAATCCAGATATCCTCCCCACCGCTCTTGAACCCGATGCTTGCCGCTTTCTCCCAATCCTCGATCAGTCCGACCCCGCCGATCGCCGGCGTAGGCAGGATCGCCAGGCTGCTGCCGTCCTCATTCTTGGTCTCGTTGTAGAGCGAGACGTTGCCGCTCACGATCGGGAAGTCGAGCGCGGCGCAGGCCTCGGCCATGCCTTCGATGCAGCCGACGAACTGGCCCATGATCTCGGGCCGCTGCGGGTTGGCGAAGTTCATGCAGTCGGTGGTGGCGAGCGGCCTGGCGCCGACCGCGCAGAGGTTGCGATAGGCCTCGGCGATCGCCTGCTTGCCGCCCTCATAAGGGTCGGCTTTGCAATAGCGCGGCGTGCAGTCGGTGGTGATCGCCAGCGCCTTCTTGGTGCCGTGGACGCGGACGACGGCGGCATCGCCGCCGGGCGGCTGGATCGTGTCGGCGCCGACCTTCTGATCATATTGCTGATAGATCCAGCGGCGGCTGGCGATGTCGGGCGAGGCCATCAGCTTGAGCAGGTCGGCGGCGATGTCGGTGCTTTCCGGCACGTCGGTGAGCGGCGCCGGCGGATCGGTCCGGACCCAGGGCCGATCGTAGCAGGGCGCATCGTCGGCGAGCGGCGCGAGCGGGATGTCGGCCGCCGTCTCGCCGTTCCACTTCAGCACCATATGGCCGGTGTCGGTGACCCGCCCGATCACCGCGAAGTCCAGCTCCCACTTGCGGAAGATCGCCTCGGCCTCGCCCTCGCGGCCGGGCTTCAGCACCATCAGCATCCGCTCCTGGCTCTCCGACAGCATCATCTCATAGGGCGTCATCCCCTCCTCGCGGCAGGGGACGGCGTTCATGTCGAGCTCGATGCCGACGCCGCCCTTCGACGCCATCTCGACCGAGGAGGAGGTGAGGCCGGCCGCGCCCATGTCCTGGATCGCGACGATCGCGTCCGAGGCCATCAGCTCGAGGCAGGCCTCGATCAGCAATTTCTCGGTGAACGGGTCGCCGACCTGGACGGTCGGGCGCTTCAACAAGCTGTCCTCGGAGAAAACGGCGCTCGCCATGGTCGCGCCGTGGATGCCGTCGCGGCCGGTCTTGGAGCCGACATAGACGATCGGATTGCCGACGCCGGAGGCTGCCGAATAGAAGATCTTCGCGGTCTCGGCGACGCCGACGGTCATCGCATTGACCAGGATGTTGCCGTCATAGGCGGCGTGGAAATTGACCTCGCCGCCGACCGTCGGGACGCCGACGCAATTGCCGTAGCCGCCGATGCCGGCGACGACGCCGGCGATCAGGTGCCGGGTCTTGGGATGGTCGGGCCGGCCGAATCGTAAAGCGTTGAGATTGGCGACCGGCCGTGCGCCCATGGTGAAGACGTCGCGCAGGATGCCGCCGACACCGGTCGCGGCGCCCTGATAGGGCTCGATGTAGGACGGGTGGTTGTGGCTCTCCATCTTGAAGATGGCGGCCTGGCCGTCGCCGATGTCGATCACGCCGGCATTCTCGCCCGGGCCCTGGATCACCCAGGGCGCGTTGGTCGGCAGCTTCTTCAGGTGGATCCGCGAGCTCTTGTAGGAGCAATGCTCCGACCACATCACCGAGAAGATGCCGAGCTCGGTCAGGTTCGGCTCGCGCCCCATGGCGTGCAGGACGCGCTCATATTCCTCGGGGCTGAGGCCGTGCTCGGCGACGATTTGGGGGGTGATCTCTGACGTTCTCTCGGACATGGCCGCGGCCTTAGCGGGGCCTGGCTCCATCGCCTAGACCGGCCGGGAGGCGAATCGCATGTGGTTGCTCATTTATGCGCGCGGAGGCGCGGAGACGCGGTGATTCCGAGCCAACCCGCATCGATCGTGCCAATTATCCAGCTCGGAAATCATGCGGCCTGCTTGCCGGGTGCGGCATCTTCCGCGTCTCCGCGTCTCCGCGCGAAAAAAGCCGGGCGGTCCAATGACCGCCCGGCTCGATGGTTTATCCGGTGCTCGGCACCAGCTGACCGCGCAGCGCGCCGCGCGGGAATTCGGAGGTCCGCACCAGCACATAATAATCGGCCGGATTGGCCTGGATCTCGTCGGCGAGCGTGTCGCCGACATTGTCGCAATCCTCGCTGTCATTGTCGCCGCGTCCCGGGCGGTCGAGATTGACGACCGGGTCGCCCTCCTCGCCGTCGCGGCCGCGGAAGATCTGGGCGGAGACGACCCGATCGACGCTGCGCACCTCGAGGTCGGTGCAGACCACGTTCAGCGTGTCGTCGACGCGGATCCGAAGCCGGCCCCAGCCGTCCGGATCGCCGCCGCCGGCGACCTTGTCCCCGTTCAATGTGGCCGTGAAGCGCGCGGCCATCGCTGTCCCTGTTGTCCCAAGGCCCGCGAGCATGAGCACGCCCCCGAACCCCGCCAATACGCGGCGAGTCAAAGTGTTCTTCAGCATGTTCCACTCCTGTAGATGAGTATGAGCCAGCGCACGCCTGCACGGCGGCGCACTGCTGGATCGACGACGGCTGAAGGGCTTTGTTCCGTGATTTTCGGCAGGGCGTCGCCGCCCGGCGGTGGAGCGGCTGGCAGATAACCGGAGAGGCGGTGCCCCCGTGATCTCCATCTTCACCGCTTGCTTACCGTTTTCGGTTAATCCGCTCGAGCATGAACGCAGAGGTGAAGATCGACCGCGCCGCTTCGCTCGATCCGCGGCCGAAATCGGCCGTCAGCACGATGGTCGGCCTGGTCGGCCTGGCCGGGCTGCTCGCCTGGACGGCGGTCGCGCGCAGCTTCGGCATGACCGGTCCGCTCGCGGCGCTGACCGCGCTCGTCTCCTGCGCGGTGCCGATGATCCTCTGGTCGCTGCTGGTCGACAAGGTCCATCGCAACCCGACCACCGGGATCGACTGGGCGAGCCCGCCGCGGCCCGTGAAGGAGAGCCTCGACGTCAGCCT